>JBAUBP010000118.1:0-3374 GCA_049676905.1 Bathyarchaeia archaeon | reverse complement strand
CAGTCATACAGCACACTTTGTTGTTTATCATATCCAAGATATCTGGAGCACAACGGATGGCGTAGAAAGAGCGACTGAACTAAACATTCACTTTGTTCCTTCGCATACTTATGACGGAGGATTCTCAAAAAGCAGTGGCTCAATTATCAATGCATCTGAAATCGAGTTGCAAGCCTCTAGGAATGTCCATCTGATTGAGCTAACGGTTACGAAAGCGATTAATGGAACCCTATTAAGTTCTCAAGTCTTCGTAGCTGAAAGAAATGGCTACTCATTCCGCGGACAAGTCATTGCTTATGTTATAGAGAATGATATGATTTATAATGGCACCAGATGGGATTCAGTTTATAGAGCCCAAATTTTTGAGCAAGGGATCTTCCTCAAGCCGAACTCGTACGAGGTCATCTCGGGAAACTGGTCTATTCCAAACCATGTCAAAGCTAACGACATTGAGATCATAGCAGTCGTATTTGATAAGACTACTACAGGCCAATATGGTCCGTATGCTATCCAATCTGTGTCTTGTCAAGATAGCGAACTAGCAATTTCTGAATTCAATAATTGGATTCCACTTTTAATTACATCCACTATTCTTATCACATTATTAATGTCCAAGAGAATTAAAGTTCGTCAAGATCTAATATCTTAGTAGATCAGAACTCTAAGTGGGAAGAATATCGACAGATGAAAAGATCGATGATAAAACGGGAATCCTTTCTCATGTATGCGATCACCAGCTATGGGGGATATATGTAAGGAGAACCATTCGATTTATCAGAATTAAAGCGAGAGCTAGATTTGGATTATACAATTTTAAACGCGTTATTTTTATCCTTTCTAGCTGGTATCGCAACAACTATAGGAGCCATTTTTGGACTATTTGTTAGCAAACCGAGCCGAAGATTTATCGGGTTTACCTTAGGTTTTCCGCAGGGGTCATGATCCAAATATCTTTTGTTGAGCTTCTGAGAAGCTCTATTGATTTAGTGGGTTTTCTAACAGCTAACGTGTTCTTCATCGGTGGCATGTTTCTCGTCTTTGTATTTGATATCGCGATACCCCATGAATATATTGCAGAAAGGACTGATAGCAGGGACTCTCGGCTTATGAAAACGGGTGTATTGATAGCTTTTGGGATCTCAATTCACAATTTTCCTGAAGGATTCGCAACCTTTGCAGGCGCCATGCATTCCATAGAAGTAGGCGTATTATTGACAATAGCAATCGCGATCCATAATATTCCAGAAGGATTCTCCGTGTACATGCCTATCTTTGCAGCGACCGGAAACCGTAAGAAGGCTTTCACATATTCTTTTGCTTCAGGTATTTTCGAGCCTATTGGAGCTTTGATCGGGGCAATTTTTCTTCTCCCATTCCTGAGCGATTATCTGCTCAATTCTATACTTGCCTTCGTCGCAGGAATCATGGTATATGTTAGTCTTGATGAATTATTGCCAACTGCCTATGGAGATACTAAAGGACACCTATCTGCGATTGGATTAATATTAGGCATTATAGTGATGACAATCAGCTTACTCGCGTTGAAGTAAGTGTGCCATGCTCTACTAAAATATATGAATTATTTTAGCTAGCCACACTAAGAAATGAAAATGTTCGTTTCGCTAAAACAAAAAAAGAAAACGGAGTGAGAATTATTTCTTGTGGAGATATCCAAGTGTAAGACCATAAGCTGGATACGCTATTATTTCGAATAAGAACGAGCGCGCTTACAAATAATAATGCGATATATCCTTTTTAATGATCTAAAAATGAAAGGTTAATTTCAATAATAAATTGAAACCAAAATAGTTAGATGCCTTCGTGTACGGTCATCGTTAGAGTGCTTCTAACTTCTTTCATTCTTCTAATCTTGAAAGTCAAAATCTCCTTAAGTTTCTCCATATTTTCAGCTTCTACTTTAACAATGATGTCGTAAACTCCATAGGTCAAATGTACCTCGTTGATGTTTTCTATAGCTCTTAGATCTTTCAGTAAGGCCTTTTCTCTGCCTAATTCTGCATTAATCAGGACATAAGCCATAGGCATGTTTCACTAACCCCGATAATATTCTCCTAATGTTTGATCATAAACAATTAGCGCATGTTAAATATCTTTTGTGCTATCGCACATATATGATATTACTACCTAGACCAACATGTAGCACTCGCAAAATCTTGGCATATCTTAAAAATTCTTTTGATCATAGCGTGCTCTAATGGTTGGTGTTGATTGATTTTTTTAAAGCGGCTCTCGCAAGTATTCTTGTAGAATCCAATACTGGCAAAGGTGAATCCTTTTGGGATATCAGTAGCGGTATTTCGGTACAGCCCAATACAACAGCATCACATCCATATTGTTTAAACTCAGTTATTATTCTACAGAAGTATTCACGCGCATTTGAGGATAAAACACCTTTAACCAATTCTTCAAAAATTATGCTGTTGATATGTTCACGCTGTTTCACTTCAGGAATCCTGTACTTAATACCTATCACAGCGAGTTTATTTGGATAAACGCGTGACTCCATTAGATAACGTGTACCTAAAATTCCAAGGTAATGGTGGCCTCTACGTTTCGCTTCGACCGCTACTTCTTCAGCTATATGAAGCCACGGAATTGGTGATTTTTTCTTAAAGAGATCAAATGCTTGATGTATTGTGTTATCTGGGCATATTGCGAAATCGGCTCCCGCTTTCGTCAGTTTATTTGCTGAGGATAACATTAGGTTGGCTACGCCTCTCCAATCGCCCGTTTCAATATGTAGCATGTATTCACTTAGTGGATGAGTGTGCGTGGTAATTTCAGGATGGGGTTGTCTTCCTATTATTTCCTCTCCCTCTACACAAATCGTACGATAACATAATGCGGCCCCTTCAGCACTGCACGCTACAATGCCAATATGTTTAGTGTCCATCCCATTATCCTTCAAACACATACCGAGCCATCGTATAAAGGAGCGACATATTGTGTATGTGCCATGGCGGATGAACAAGCGCGCGCTTAAGTCATTTTAGCTAGCTAGTCTTCATCAAGTAACGTTAACTCGATCAGAAGTGTGGAACATTCATACCGGATGGACTGAGGAGCCATATTCCTGAAGTTTAGAACTGTTCTGGCACATTTTAGAGTAAGTATAATAGATTCCTTTAATGTTTTAAGTAAGCTATATTGCTTAGATACTGTTTGGGTTTGTGTTCCATGAACAGACGAAATAAATTATTATTGGCTGCAACTGCCTTCGTAGTAGTTATCGTGATCTCCTCTTTCGTCATTATTTCGAACTTCAATAGCGAACCAAAACTTGGTGTCGCTGTGGAATTCAATACTCATGCTGCCTGCGCTTACATAGCTTTGGAGAACGGCTGGTATCACGA
>JBAUBP010000117.1:0-2480 GCA_049676905.1 Bathyarchaeia archaeon | reverse complement strand
AACCTGCACTATGTTTGAACATTATTTGTTCGATATTCATGCTACAATCATACTTATTAAATAATATTCATATAATATTGAAAAATATTCAATAATAGTTACATTTTTATTAGAAAATATGTAATATTTTCAATTATGAAAATAGACGAAAAACAAAGAATGATATTGAGACTAATACAGTCTAATGGACGATTGTCATCGAAAGAGATTGCAGAGAGAATCGATGTTCCTGTGACCACAGCATTTACCAGAGTTAAAAAAATGGAGCAACAGGGAATCATCATTGGATACAAAGCCGTTTTAGACTCAAGAAAACTAGGCCAACCTGCGACTGCATTCATTTTCGCATCATTTTCACAACCAGCCAGCCAAGAAGGATCAGAAACGCAAAAAAGAATTGAGAATCAAATAGCAAAACATCCAATGGTTCAAGAAGTACACACAATCACAGGTGATTGGGACATGATAATCAAGATCAAAGGAAAAGACGTAGATGAGATGAGCAATTTTGTGATGAATAATCTAAGAACAATAAATGGAATCGAGAAGACATTGACATGTATAGTCTTTAGAACCACAAAGGAAAGCACAGAGATACTAGTCTAACTAGGGCGCCTAGTTTATCTTCATGCTGGTGAAAGAATCACCAAAGTGTGTGCTAGATTCAATCGAGAATCTGTAAATACACAATAAATCTTATACTGGTAAATTGGTGCGCGAATATCACCCCCCCGCACCTTTTTAGCGTGCGCTCAATAGAACACAATTTTTATTAGTTAAAATTTTGATTAAACAATTTGTTTTCTGAATTACATGACTGATAGATGAATGAAAAATGAAAAAGAAGTTAACAACTAGTTTTGGATCTTCCGTAGATGATGATCAGAATAGCATGACTGCAGGTGTTTACGGACCTGCACTCTTAAAGGATGTTCATTTAATTCAAAAACTCGCGCATTTCAACAGAGAGCGAATACCCGAGAGAATAGTACATGCAAAAGGCGCCGGCGCGTTTGGATATTTCGAAGTAACTCATGATCTAACCAAGCATACCAAAGCTAAATTTTTGTCTGAGGTAGGAAAGAAAACAGACTTGGTGGTACGATTTTCTACCGTAGGGGGCGAAAAAGGATCAGCAGATGCTGAGCGAGATCCACGTGGATTTGCAGTCAAACTTTACACTGAAGAGGGAAACTATGACCTAGTTATGAACAATACACCGGTGTTCTTTATTCGCGATCCAATCAAGTTTCCCGATTTTATACATACACAGAAAAGGAATCCTGCAACGAACTGTAAAGATCCAGATATGTTCTGGGATTTCTTATCTCTAACACCTGAATCAATACATCAAGTAACGATATTATTTTCTGATAGAGGTACTCCCAAGTCGTATAGACATATGAATGGTTACAGCGGTCACGCCTTCAAGTGGTACAACGATAAAGGCGAATATCACTGGGTTAAATATCATTTCAAAACCGCTCAAGGTATTCAGAACTTGACTAGACAGGAAGCCGAGATAATAAAAGCAAAGGATCCTGACCATGCAACACGTGATCTATACGATGCTATCGAGAAGGGAGATTATCCTGCTTGGAATGTATCTGTTCAGATAATGACTCCTGAAGAAGCTGAAAAATACAGCTTCAACATTTATGATATAACGAAAGTTTGGCCGCATGGAGAGCATCCTCTAAAACCCTTAGGTAGAATGGTGCTCAACCGTAATCCATCAAATTATTTCGCGGATGTTGAACAAGCCGCATTCTGTCCAGGAAACTTGGTCCCTGGAGTAGCTCCATCACCAGATAAGATGCTTCAAGGAAGGCTCTTCGCCTATCACGACGCACATAGATACAGGTTAGGAGCAAATTACGAGCAACTTCCAGTTAATTCACCGAAAGCGGCGGTTCATACATATCAAAGAGATGGATTCATGGCATATTCAAACTTCGATGGAGAACCTAATTACTGGCCAAATAGCTTTGGAGGACCAGAACCTGACACGGCTGCAGCTGAGCCGGAGTACGAAGTTTCTGGTAAAGCTGCCCGTCATCCCTACAGTCATCCTAACGATGACTTCATTCAACCAAAAGCACTCTATGAAAAGGTAATGACCGATGCTGACCGTGATCATCTGATAGGAAATATTGTTGATCATCTCGGTAACGCGAAAAAGGAAATTCAAATGCGACAGACTGCAATCTTCTATAGAGTCCATCCAGATTATGGTTCAAGGGTAGCTAAAGGACTTAAATTGGATATTGACGAAATAAAACGTCTCTCTCAGAGTTTATGAAAACTCTTTAATCTTCTTTTTTTATTTTTCTTGCGAGCGTAGCGAGCATTTTCTTTTGTGTGTGTGTGCCTTAGCTGGTGAGCTCAATTTTTCTTCCAATGAAAGATATTTTTGCTCTATACCTTCCAGTCTTCTTAGTTTTCCTTGTTGGACGACGCCTAATTACACGTTTCTTACC
>JBAUBP010000116.1:0-1624 GCA_049676905.1 Bathyarchaeia archaeon | reverse complement strand
AAAATCTGGCAATACCACTTCGAAGGATATCGATAGCAGCTTGATTCGATATGTCTGTTTTTGCGTTCCCAATGTCCACTTTTAAAAGTTACGTAACACCTATGGAAAATCAGGGCTTAAGGGTCTCTGGTTTCCACTTAGCTCTTCAGCTTCTGTGGGAGATTCGAATGAGCATTATTTATTTGTTACCCTTTGTCCTTGATATTCTTTTCCATTTTTTCTCAAGTAACATTTTTTTACTTTCCCGGTTTCATCTCTAAGAAACTCCAGCTCACTTACCTCTCCTATTCTAGGTCGAAACTGGAATTCCAAAGGATTGTGTTCGACTTGCTGTAAAATAACTCCCTCAGTTTGGCTCTCTTCTTTTGCCACTAGATATCTATCCTGAACAAAGAATAGCACCATTCCCAATTCCTCAAAAATATATTCTCCTGCAATCTCATGGTATATTATTATTCTGTGCTGTTCTTCTTGTCTTTGCTTGGCAAAATCTTCTCTTTGACTCTTTATTCGGCTTTCTATATTTTTTTTATATCGAGGGTCTTTCCTCCTCCTCTCTTCATCTTCTTTTTTATCCTCTTTCTCATAAGTCCTCATTCTATCTGCAAATGTCGCTGCAAGCTCATCAAAATTAGTGCCCCGGGGATAGCTGCTGCGAAACTCGTCATCAGTAGTAACCTCTTGAATTAGCCAAAGATTTCCCTTTAAATTAAGGGAAAAATTATGGCCAGACCACAGTGCTGTACCAACCCGGTCTGGAGTATCCCCTGAGACAATAGTTGTCTTGGGTCTCATGAGAACTGATGAAGACATCCCATTTAGCTTGATTTGGTCGTACACTGGCTTGTAGTCATAATGGCTCAATGGGCCCGACCAGTACATTTGACCTGTTAAATACAAATGGAACAATCCTCTTTCGTATGTGTAATCCTCGAATGCATCAGTATCAGATTGGTCAAACAGAAAACCAAAATCCAATAATGTCCCTCGCAACCAGGATTCAAATATCACACGAAAATAGGCATCGATAGTAGATTTGATTTTGGAAATCGTATCCGAAGATGCATCATTTTGTATCTCTAACCATTGCTGGTATATTTCTATTGGGAAGACTGCATTGCCAGCCAATTTCTGTTGTTCATTTTGGACGCCATATGAGCAGAGAAATAAAATTGCTATTAAAGAGACGGCCAAACTGAGAGGAACTGCGAGTTTATCATCACGTTTTCTATTCATTGTCCCTTCTGCTTGAATTATTATGCCATACGATTTAAATATATATCAAGCAAGATATTGTACTGAGGCCTCGCAGTGAAATGAAAATTCATCTTATTGTAAGAGTGTGCAGGATGAGAGAGTCAAACCCACTCTCGCCGACTGGCTCCTCGGGCAGGACACGAACCTGCAACCCAAAGGACATAGGACATAGGACATAAATGATTTTATTTTTTAGCTTGACATATATAGTGGATTTTCTACAATTACGATGACTCTCTCTTGCGGGCTGGAGAGAGTTCCCATCATCAACCCCCCTTTTGCTGACAACAGCCGGCACTCTCTACTTATGCTACCCCCTATGTCACAAAGATTAAAATGATAAAAAGCGATTTTACTTGATAATTCC
>JBAUBP010000115.1:0-5093 GCA_049676905.1 Bathyarchaeia archaeon | reverse complement strand
GGGCTGGTCTGATAATCATCTTAATTTTTAGAAGGAAAATTTCTGTTATGTACGAAAGTGAAGATAAGAAGAAATTATCTTTTGCAATTTTCTTGTCAAGCTATTGCGGATTGATTTCGGATCATATGCTCGGTAATATTATATTCATTTTAGGATTAGGTTGGTTTATTCCATTAGGAGCAGTAGAATCAATGCTCGGTTCCATGAATCTCCCTGGCATCCCTGAATTATTTATTTTCATGCTACCTATCTCAACGATAGAGCGGTTACTAATGACGGTGGTAGCGACTGTATTTGGAACTGGTTTGATCACAGTATTGAGATCATCACGACTAATGCCTACTGAAGTTTGAATTTAAAGATGAATAATCATATCAGCTTTGCTCGATACTTTCTCGAGTGTTTTCCTTTCAATTTTTGATATACCTGTTTTAAGGTCATTCTCAAGAGATCTTCCGTAATATGCGTTGGCAAGTGCAACTTTTGCTTTTTGCATTACATTAAAAACCTTCTCCCATTTCCCTGATTGGAAATATATTGAAAGATCATTTATGAATAAGATAGGCGTAGGATTATTCATATAATGATTTAAAATGGTATCAATTGATTTTTTGTTTTCTTCTACGAGATTTAGTAACTCATCTTTATCTTTTGCAGAATATCGGGGAGAATGGATTTTTTTAGGTTGAAGAAGCCTAATTCCAGAGGGTAATTTGATAATATCGGAAATTCTGCCACCAATGGTGTTTTCTTTATAGATAGTTTTCTTCGGTGCCATCTCAATAATTGTGATATTATTCGGACTGTTTGACTTTAAAGCATCTATAATTAGTAAAGCAGTAATAGTGGTCTTTCCTGTTGAGATATCACCTAAGATGATTGTCATCTTCTGAATGTGTGAAAAATTCTGATATTTTACTGGAAGTTTTGTTCGCGCCAAATCTCTTAGAATACTTGATTCTTTTCGGATCTTAGATGACATCTTTCTTCACTTATCTAGATCTATAGTAGCTGTCGCGCTACAGATTCATCCATTTACTTCTCTTTGATAGCACCATTAATATTATGAAACCAAGAATTGATCCTGGTATGCTACTAATCAGGAAAGCTATAATGAAAGCTTCCATGGAAAGGGTTACAGTTGACAAGTTAAGATTGAAAACTATAGGCGAAACTAATAAGGCGCTAATAACTGCTCCAAACGTAGTGCCTATCGGCTCTGTAAGGGCTGCATAATTCTTTTTCCAAATATATCGATGAACAATACCAACTACTAGTGCTCCTGGGATTCCTCCTGGAAAGGCAAAAATCGTCCCTGTTCCCAACGCATTTCTAACTATACCAGCTATTACAGCTACACAAATTGCGTACCAAGGACCTAGTAAAACTCCACTTATGCTATTGATCATATGTTGTGCAGGGTAGATTTTTGTTGGACCAATTGGAAAAGAGAAAGGGGATAATACTATTGTGGCTGCAGCTAAAACTGTGGTTGCCGCTATCTTTCTTGATAAAGTCCAATTTGAGTTATTCAATTAAAAGCATCCCCCGAGATTTCGAATATGAGATGCATAGATTTTGATGTTATTTCTATTTTGATCAAGTTTTCTGGAAATTCAATATATTATAAGTAGTGTCGCGTTGTGCAGGAACTCGCCCAATTTTGCGAATCATTTTCTCCATCTCTAAGCGTTCCATTCTTTGGCCAGTAGTGGCTCCTGCAGTTTTTGAAATATTCTCTTCCATCAAGGTTCCGCCAAGATCATTTGCACCAGCTAGCAGACATATCTCAGTCATCTTTGATCCCAGTTTAACCCATGAAACTTGAATATTCTTGATATGTTTGTTCAACATTAGTCTTGAAATGGCGTGTACCTTTACATCTTCGGTTCCAGTTGCTCCAGGTCTGGCATCCCCACTTCTATATAATTCAGTGTTAGGATGAACAAAACTCAAGGGTATAAATTCTGTGAATCCATTAGTTTCCTTCTGAATATCCCTTATTGTACGAATATGATTTGCCCATTGTTGAGGTCCATCTACATGTCCATACATCATAGTAGACGTTGTCGGAATTCCTAAATTATGTGCAGTTTTTATAACATCAATCCAAGTCTTGACATCAATTTTTTCTGGACAAATGTTCCTTCTAAGATTGTCATCAAGTATCTCTGCAGCTGTTCCGGGCAGACTATCTAATCCAGCTTCTTTCAGCATCTTAAGAAATTCCCTGATATTTAATTGAGATTTTCTGGCTCCAAAGACGATCTCCATAGGTGAGAAGGCGTGAATATGAATATGCGGTGTCTTCTTCTTTATTGCTTCACAGATCTTAGGATAAAAGTATCCCTCGATATTTGGATTCAATCCACCTTGAATACACACCTCAGTAGCACCATTTCTCCATGCCTCTTCAGTTCTTCTGACTATTTCTTCTATTGATAATATGTATGCATCAGGATCATTTTGGTTCCTTCTAAAGGCACAAAACCTGCATCGATTTGAACAGATATTTGTGAAATTGATGTTGCGATTAATCACAAAAGTCACGGTCTCTCCTACTGTTCTTCGTCTAATTTCATCAGCAACTAGCCCAAGCATTAACAGTTCTACTTTTGATGTTTTGAAAAGTTCTAGAGCATCTTTTTCTGAGAGCTCTTTTCCGTCAAGAGCATTGTTAAGAATTTTTGAGACTAAAGGATCCGCGGATTTTAAGATATCATTGAACAGTGATTCTAAAGAAAAAGAGCAGTGTAATGCTTCTTGTTTCAAAACTTGGCCTCTCGCACGAATCCCTCATCATCAACTTGTGATGTAATCTTGTGTTTAAGTTTCTTTGGTAAAAATCCACTAATTTTTCTTATATATTCTGGATAAACCGGTAATCTCATCTTTAAACTAAAACCAGCCTTCATTGTTAATGCCCTTAGATCTTCTATATCGGGCCAAGGTGCATGTGGATTTACATAGTCGTATGTAATATTCGAAATTCCTCCCCAATCATTTATGCCTGCTTCCAAAACTGATTTGTAAGTCCCAGGAAACAGATTTGGTGGTGCCTGAATATTTATGCTTCCTTGAAAGATGATACGGCTTACAGCAATAGTCTTTACTATATCATCTAGTTGAGGTTCAGGATAATTCTGCATTGCTGTATTAGGTTGTGAGTTAAAGTTCTGAATTATTAATTCTTGAATGTGGTTGTATTTGTCATTTAATCGCTTTATGTGAAATAATGAATCGATACGTTCGTCGAGCGTTTCGCCAATTCCTATTAAAATGCCGGTTGTAAATGGTATTTTGAGTCTTCCAGCTTTCTCTATTGTTTCTAATCTTCGACGTGGATCTTTTCCAGGGCTAAGTTGATGTGGTTCACCATTATTACATAGTCTTATACTTGAACTCTCTAACATCAAACCTAAACTTGCGTTGACCTGTTTCAGAGTTTTCAATTCTTCTTTTTTAAGAATTCCTAAATTGCTATGTGGTATAAGTTGTGTTTTATCAATTACCATTTCACACATATCTTTAAGGTAGTCTATGATTGTTGAATAACCGTATTTCTTCAATTGACTTCTAGCTTTTGGATAGATAGCCTCTGGCCTCTCACCCATAACAAATAAGGCTTCTCTGCATCCAGCTTCTTCACCAATTTTTACAATTTTCATTACTTCTTCTGTAGTCAATATTCTAGCTTCAGGATCTGTTGGGTTTTTTCTGAAACCACAATAGGCGCATTCATTTCGGCACATATTTGTTAGAGGTATGAAAACATTCTTAGAATAGGTTATTTGCCGATCTTTTACTTTTTCTCTAATATCGGATGCGGCTGAGACTATCTTCTTGAGGTCACGTCTATGTGATTTGATTAATAAAATAGCTTCATCTTTTTCCGGTTGTACTCCATCTCGAGCTTTATTCAATATTTCATCGATTTTATTATGAGAATATGGAATCGAAGAATATTCAATTCTATATTTTGTAACCATAAGAAAATTTGCCTCTCAAAAGAACAGTCAGAATATCTTCTGCTCCTGTCCTGTGTACAAGTGCTGAGTAAATATCATTAACATTTCTGAGATTTTTATTCATATTAATGATAGCAAGATCTGCTGATTTTCCTTCTTTTATGGAACCTGTTTTGTGACCTATCCCCAAGGCTCTGGCTCCATTAATCGTAGCCATACATAAGATATCTCTCGGGCTAGGATATTGGCTTGAAGCTCTCTCAATTCGATATGCCTTTAAAGTGAATTCCATTTCTCTAAACATATTTGGTTGATTAATCATTACATTATCTGTACCTAAACACACTGTAATGCCAAGGTCATGCATTTTGGTAATAGGCGGGAGCTTTAGACCTAGGGACGCATTTGCCCTTGGACATATAACAACAGGTGTTTCTTCTTTAGCCACTTTATCCAAATCTTCTCTCGAAGCATAGGTTAAATGAACGAGGAGGTTAACGTTAAAAAATTTAATAGCTCTCTCTATCTCTGTGAGACCACTTCTTTCAACAGAAATATTTTTCGAATCCGGAGCTTCAGAGGCATGAATCGCTCTAAATTTGTTATTTTTTATGGCGAAGTCTGCAAGTTGTCGCATTGCTTCATCAGTCATATCATTAGGACTGCTTAGAGCTAGACCTTGTGTCATATCAAGCAATTCATTTAGTTCAGCTAGAGAAGTTGATGGAATTTTGCCTTGATTTTTTTCTATTTCAGATTTACTAAAAACATGATCTGGACGACCCAAGATTAAAGCCCTTATGCTATCATTTCTTAAAGCCTCAAGGAGTATTTGTGCTCCTTTTATTGATCCTTCCCGAAAGTCTGCGAAAGTTGTGGTCCCACAACGTAGCATATCATTGATACTATCTTTTACTGCTTGTATCAATATTCCTTTTTCAGCATTTTCTAGGAGTCTATGTTTCAAACCGTTTGGAGGTTTAAATAGTTCACCAACAGATTTTCCTAGTCCTCTATCTTTGAATGCAGAGTCCCCAACATGAACATGAGCATTAATCAAACCAGGAATTATTATCTCGTTTTTAAATAATATTTTCTTCTCTGCTTGAGGTCTTTCCCCAGTTC
>JBAUBP010000114.1:0-1738 GCA_049676905.1 Bathyarchaeia archaeon | reverse complement strand
ATTATTATATGCGTCGTCGCCTTAGCTGGTTAGCACACACACACACGAGAAAAGTGCTCGCTGACGCTCGCCAAAATTGGGAAAAAGATGAAGAGAGAATGAAGTCTGTTTAGACTTTACGTCTTCTCATAACGTAGACTGCTGATATGGCTGCAATGAGTCCCGCCAATGCTATGTAAGGTGTTAGTATCTCAAGCTTGTTTACTGGTGTAACTACTCCACCAACAGGTCCGACCTGATTGACTGTAACTGTAACAGGTTCAGCCTCCACATCAACTCGTCCGCCAGAAACATCTTCGAGAGCGATTGTATGTGTTGTTGCTTCATCTAGATTGACAAGAGGTGGTTCTGTAAATACGGTTAATATTGCAGGACCTTCTCGTAAGCAATGGAATCTGAACCTCAACCATTCAGCGTCTTCAGTCCAACGGGGACCATCTGAACCGCCGGCAGCTAAACCAGGGATGCTAGAGTCAAAACCGCAACCTCCACTCCATCCTGTTCTATCATCATTTAAAGACTCGCACTCAATAATCTCCAGATCATTAGGATCCCATTGCACAAAGATGCTAAAGTCTACCACACCCCATCCAGCTGGAATATCACGTATTGATATTATTATATCAAATTCAGTAGAGACGCCGACAGTTGATGGTGCTTCAACATAAAGTGTGGGTGGCGGAGGTTGTGCTCCTACAGGACTGCTTAATCCTAACACTATTAACGTTATTAGAATTGATGAGAGCATAAGCTTAGTTAAACTTGGCATGACCATCAGCGTAGATAATCAGTACTTGTACTCATATAAAAAATTAAGGCTTTAATCAATTTGAAATACACAAGCCAACTTTATCTTACACTCAAATGAAATAGGTTCAGTTTTGGATGCTCTCACCAGCTAAGGCACACACACACACACACACAATAAATAATAAAAAATAATATCCTAACCGTCCAAATTACGATGCTCTCACCAAGGGACACACACAACGGGAGATCTCGAAAGAAGAAGTGGTAAGGGCTTCTACGAATATAATGACAAGTAGAAACTTCGATAGTTTTGTAATGTGCTCTTCAAACTTTGCGCTCCCAAACGAATTTCCCAGTAATCGTTGCGCCACCATAAGTGGTTGGTGGCATACTTAGTATCAACTGTTTCCCAGAAAACTCTACAAACCGTGTCTGAGTCGTCCCTTCCCAATTAGGAAGTAAACTTCCTTCTACATGATGGATTACAGTTTCTTTCTCTTCGTCTATCTCGTATGCACCAAAGTAGGCTTCGAATCCGTCAAAGGCTGACTTGATCTCCGCAGTCGTGCCTTGAAATTTATCATTAATGGAGAATCTCGGGCGTTCAGGACGCATGATGGCATTGGACATGTTTCCAGCAGAGTCATACATAAGCTGGCCCACAGACCTCTTGCCATAAGGATACTTCACCTCGCCATCTGACTGTCGAATTTCACCGTAAATGAGCTTCCACGTACCAATTAGCTGGTCTCTAATCATTGTCGTTCCTCAATTGTGTTATAGTAGAATGTTTTGATAAACGTGTGTGTGCCTTAGCTGGTGAGGGGGTTATAGGGAATAACAGTGTTATGGTGTTTACGTGGAAGTGTAAAATTTGACGTGGAACTTCCATATCCACGTGGAAGTTTGTTAGAATATTTTTAGAAGAAAAAAAAGGGGAAAAACTAATCGTATTATGAAACGTTAGTAATCGTGTGGTATGAACTAC
>JBAUBP010000113.1:0-2958 GCA_049676905.1 Bathyarchaeia archaeon | reverse complement strand
GAAAGGATTCTCAAAGAAAAAATCATGTAATGCTAAAACTTTGAATATAATCTATGGTCATACTCACATAATTGATTTAATTGACATTACACAAGCTCACAAAATCGCAAAAACACTACTAAGAAGACGCGTAAAACAAACATTTCAAAGGTTGAAACCTAGATTACCATGCAGAGTAAATCTTATCAACATTCCATCATGGGTCTATGATGAAGACCACAAAGATGAGGCTAAAAATCTCATTTTATACATAGATGATGAAGGATTCTAATTTCTACGATGGGATCCTAAAAACAATCGCCCATTTCTAATCTCAAAATCTCTAATAGAAAAAAAGAGTTACAATGAAAAGCTAAGTTCAGAAGAACAATTATTGATAAAGGATTTATCATAATAGTTAAAGAAATACTATCTAAAGTAACTGCGCGCGCTATAACCAAAATCAATAACCAGATTATATTAGCCATAACATTAGCCATAAACCAAAGACAGAGTATTCCCCTATTAGAGAAACTAGATTATGTTAGCCATAATATTAGCCATAAACAAGAACAAGTCCTTCCCTATTACCCATAATATCCCTAACCATAACCCCGAGAAACAGTAACCATTCTCCTACAATTATTACCGTCTGCGAGCGAAGCGAGCAGTTATAGAATTATATTGTGTGTGCCTTAGCTGGTGAGAGCATCCAAATTTGAACCATCATAATATGGTACTTATTCACATCTGGCAAGTTGAGTCCCGGCGGCCACACCACTTCTGAGACGTAAATCTGCGTGTCGCCAGGATCTCATCTGCCCGTTTTTCAGCTTCTCTTTTAACATATTCATTCAGCTCTTTGATGGTTTTGAATTGCATAGTATACCTCTTTCTGATAGGATCTCTTCGACTTTTTTCTGGATCATGGTTTCAATTATCTCGGGTGTGAGCATTCTCAGGAATTCTTTCTCATGCTTCTCCTGTTGTATTGCGTTTTCGATGTCTAATGGTTTGCCGCAGTTCACACAAGCTTCACTTTCCGGAGTATTTTCATGTTTGCAGTAGACACATTTCTTAGTTTTACGCTGCTCTGTTTTTATCTGTTCATCTTTGGTGAGTAGTCCATGTATTCTTAGAATGGCGTGGTCTGTATCTCTTCCGAAGAGATGAACATATACTGAGGCCATGTCTGAGCTTTGTGTCCAGCCAAAATATTCTTTCATCTGTGCTTCGGTTAGTACTTTTGCTAGGTCTGTTGCTCTTGAGTGCCTAAACGTATGTGGGTTCACTCGTTTCTTGATGCCCGCTTTTCTTGCTATTTTTTTGATTCTGGTTACCAAGCTTTGATATTTCAGTTGTTTCCCGTTATTAGTGGAACCGATGGATACCCATAGTGGCGATTCAGGTTCGCCTTTGTTAGGATGGTGTTGGATCCAGTTGGAGAGGGCTGGAACGCTGGATACTAATCTGACTCTTCTTGATCCCGTCTTTCCATGGACGGTCATGGTTGCTCCGTACTGGTCGAATTCCACATTCTTTAGTTTGACCCATAATAATTCTCCAACCCTGACTCCCATAGTACATTTATGATGGCTTCGTCTCTGAGGTTTTTTGCTGCTTTGATTAGTTTCTGGACGTCTTCTTTGTTTAGGAGTTCCTCTGGTAGGATGTAATTGTTTCTCCTTATGTGGGTTGATATCCATTTGATTCTATTATCGCTTCCATCAAGCCAAAGGTAGAATTTCCTAATAGTTATGTTGTGGTCGATTACGGTTCTTGGAGCATAGTCCATCTGTCGTATTCTGGCGACGACTGTCTTGATGTCTTCAGCAGTCATCTTATCTAGGTCTGTGCCCGCCCATCTTGTGATATTCCATAGTCTGTTCATGTAGAAGACGATTCTCGATATGCTGAGGCCTTGGGCGAGACAGTCTCTCCGAAATCGGGCTACCAGATTCTTATTTCTGTCAGTGACTTGATTAGACTTTTCTATTAACTCTAATACTCTTTTTAGCCGAGCTTTCATATCATAGATTTCTGTTCTACAGTTTGTTGATTGTACCTGCATTGTCTGCATTGGTGGTCACCGATATTGTCGTATATATTTAGTATATATTTCTGGATAAGTAGATTTTGGTGATTGAAAACATGTTTTAAAAAATATGTATTACAAATCAAAAGAGCATTTAACAGCCATATACGAAATATATATGTTGAATCAACGTGGTCAAAATGGCGATCAAACTCACAATTCAAGCTGAATAAATAATTGAGAAGAAGGTTATGAAATTCGGTCAAGGCGCTCACGTAATAGTACCGAAAATTTGGTTAGGAAAGAAAGTAAAAATTGTAAGGTTAGAATAATGAGCGATCAAAAGATCCACACTTACTGATTGTTGTGGTGGACCGGGCGGTATGCACACTCATCTAAGTGCGAATCCTATTTTCAAGCGCGCGCTTGTGATGAAATGGGTGATATGTTGTCAATTCATTTAATACGATGAAAATTATCTAGCTAGCTAGCTTTGATTTCTAATTATTAGTAAAATAATGTATTGTGAGAGATCATTATATACCAATTAAGCGCAAGCTGAACATAGCCAATTTAGATTTCTGCTAATTCTTGCAGCAGAGCTCTCACAGACATAGGAGACTCTGTATAAAACCTTGCTTGAGATGGTGCATTTCCAACTTTCAAAGTGTAGCAAGAAGTTGGAGTCTCGTTAAATAGATCTTCGTCAGTCAAATCATCTCCAATAGCGATCATGAAATCCCATTTATTCTTTGAAATCCATCTTGCTGCGGTTCGTCCCTTGTTTATATCAATATTTTTGATTTCGATTATTTTGTTTCCTTCCAAAACACCGATTCTATGTGGGTCACTAGCTGTAAAATTCAATAAATGATCTTTTAATTCCCTACTTCTTACCACAGCTAATTGAGGATCAGCCTTTCTATAATGCCACACCAATGTGA
>JBAUBP010000112.1:0-16106 GCA_049676905.1 Bathyarchaeia archaeon | reverse complement strand
GCACCAAACAGTCCTGATAGATTGATCTTCTTCCTAACATGACTAGATAACCTAAAATGGGAGTATATCTCGCAAAACCAGATAGAGAATAAACATTATCTTCAAGATTGCATTGTATCCAAATAAAAGAGGATAGAAAGATTGTCTATTGATCTTTCATGTGAAATCTGCAATGTTACTTTCAAAAATCCGTTTATACTTTCATCAGCTACTCCGACAAAAACTGTTCGAAATATTTTGAGAGGAATTGAGGCTGGTTGGGCAGGAGCTGTAATGAAGACTTTGGTTCCTTTAGAATATGCAAGGGTATACCCTAGGCCACGTTTCAAAATATATTGGCTGAAAGATCAAGGAGCCTATCCAAAAATAATACCTCGTTCATTCTCGATAACAGATATCGAGGAGGGTTCACATCTAAATCCAGAAGATTATGTGAAGGAACTTGATAACGCAAAAAAGGCCGTTGGAGATGATGGTGTTATTATCGGAAGCATAACTGCTGGCGATATGGACACTTGGCAAAAATACATTGAGCTAATAAATGGCTCAAGGGCGGACATCTTAGAGTTGAACTTTTCCTGTCCTTATGCCGGAGAGCCAGGTACTAAGAAAAAGGGCGAGAAACTAGGTTGGACATTAATGTATATGGCTGAAGATGTCTTACGACTCGCGAAAAAAACATGTTCAATACCTTTTACTCCAAAAATTTCCTCTCAAACAGGCGAAGTTGATGATTGGGCTAAGAGATTTGAGGCTGCGGGTTCACCATGCTTGACATTATCACATAGGATCTCGACACTTGATGTTGATATAGAATCAGGGAAACCTATACCTTTCGGTTGTATTGGAGGCTTTGGAGGCCCTTATTTGATAGGATTCTCTTTGAAGTGGATTGCTAAAGCTGCGCCGAAGGTTAATGTACCTATCATAGCTTGCATGGGGATGCTTGAGTGGAGTGATACGATAAAGTACATTATGGTTGGAGCCTCAGCAATACAGAGCTGTTCAGCTGTCATGGTCCAAGGTTATGATGTTGTCAAGCATTGGCTCAAAATGATTAACGATTACATGAGAGAACATAGTTACACATCAATAAAGGAATTGAGGGGAATTGCTCTAAATCAGATCAATCCTCCTACAATGGTAGAGAGAGGGAATGAAGGTGTGTATGCTGTTGTTGATCGATCTAAATGTACAGGTTGTGGAATATGCAAACGTTGCTGTTTCTATTTTGCCATAGATATCAAAGAAGGAAAAGCAGAAATTGACCTGAAAAATTGTGACGGATGTGGACTCTGCCATGAAGTCTGTCCAGAAAATGCAATAGTTGCAAAGAAGATAATGGAAAAAGATGCATATCCTAGGCCAGACTCTAAACCATACCATGGACATTATATGCCAAAATTAAACTCTAAACAACAAGAGATCTGTGGACTTTGAGGAATAAAAAAAGTAGTTAGAACATTGTCGGCTTTTTCATTTCTGTTCGATTATAGTTTTTAGCAAGTCCCCATATTTGTTGGCATCCATTAAGGACGATAGTTCTTGATCAAGGTTTGAAGGTTTGATAATCGCCACCCATCCATCACTATATGGACTCTCATTTACACGCTCTGGATTGTCAGGTAGACTAGTATTGACTTCAATAATGTCTCCTGATACTGGAGAGAAGAAATCTGAAACAGCTTTAACAGATTCCAGCGTCCCGGCTGGTTTCATGTGCTCAACTTTTGAATCAACGTTTGGAAGTTCGACAAAAACAACTTCGTGCAACGCTTTTTGAGCGTAATCGGTTATACCCACTCGACATTTGTCGTCTTCAACTTTGATCCAAGTATGTTCCTTCGTATAAAATAATCCTTCTGGAACTTCATAATCATTGATCTTCAATACTCAATCTCATCTCTTTAATTTTAAAATTTGTAATAATTATTAACAGTATATATCAGTGTCTAAAGACTATTCGCTCTCCATTTCGACTGACGTTATTTTTATTGACTCTATATTGAAAACTAATTTTTTCCTACAATTTGGACATAAGCCGCCATGCTTATGAATAGTCTCTAGAGGAGATTCAAGTTCTAGGCCGACATATAGTTCATGCGTACAATTGCTACAATATATTCGCTGAGGCAAAGATTTGACCCTTAAAAAAGAAAGCAATGAACATATTTCAACTTTAAGTCGAAAATCAATATGTTTACAACCTTTACCTCTAAGAACTTATAACTGTGATGTGATACTGCAAGGTCATGGTGGCAGACTTGAGCGGGAAGACTGGAAGTGTTAGTTGGAAATTTAATCGATTCCTAAGTAATCTTGCTTTTAGATTCAGAAAATTTCGTCTGCCAAGAAGAATTATGGGTAGACCATCATTCAATATTATTACAATAGTTCTGATGGCGTTTGCAATCTTCATTTTAGCGGGAGGAGTATATACCATTGTTGAAATTATGTCTGGTAGAGCCTTAACCATGCTACCGTCAGCTGAAGGGTGGACATTCATCTATCCTGGAAGCCTCAATATGCAAACAATAAACGAGAGCTTGATTGTTGGAATGCTTTATTTCTTGGGAGCCACTGGTTTCTATTTAGTACTTAGAAGTGTGAAATTAGCCTACCGTCCACGTCAGGCATACCTTACATTAATAATCGGATTAATGTTAGTCCTTCTGATTGTTTATTACACATCAATATTACTCCAAACCAAGATGGGCGGCTAGCTTTACCACCAATTTCTCTTCACTCCAAGGCGGTATGCGAAAAAATTCGCCAATAGATGTATCGGAGGAGTGAAAATTATCAGTATGATGATAGTGCCAAAACCTACTTGTTGAACTGGATAAGTAAGAATCAATGCTCCTAATATGAAATCAAGTTGATCGAGTATAGGAAAAGGTTCTCCAGGTTTAAAGTCTATTCTGCGTTTTATGAAAGACCCTAAAAGATCACCAAGTAATGCACCAAGTGCGGCAAGTGCGCCGATAAGGAATATTCCAGGACCAAGAAATATTTCTTCAGCTATTGCTGCTAAGATACCTAGGATGAGGGCCATTCCAAATCCTCTGAAGGTTTTGTTCGCTCCAAAGATCCTTTTGCCGTCAATAAAGTGGAAGCCGAGATCCATAGGCGGCCCTCCTCTAAATAGGGTGGGAAAGGCGTTAGCTATGTATGCTGGTATCGCTATGTAAATAGCTTGAAGAAGATCTATCTCGGTTATCAAGTTGCAAATATCCCTTAATTAGATTGGTGAAATTTGAAAATCTGTTAAGCCTTTTTCCATCATTTTTAGATAGCATCTATTTTTGGTGACATTTTGAGATTGGAAAGTATTGAGTCTAGCTTCCTTTATGTTATGTTTGGCTGTTGATCTGAGATTTAGAATTGTCTTAGGCCAATGGAATAACGTTCGACGTGCGACTGGTTCTATTCTAGATCCTATATCATCTACTCTTGATCTTACTTGACTAGTTATGAGGACCACCAAATCATATTTTGATGCTAACTCAACAAGATATGCTAATTGTCGATTTAATTCACGATTAAGGCTAAAGGTTCTTTGTGCATCGCCTAAAGCTGTTCTATATAGCGAAGTCACAGTATCTACAACAATTAATCCAATCCTTTTTGTTAGGTAATTTTCGAGATTTTCCACTATGCGCGATTGCTCTAAAAAAGACTGTGGGAGAAAGATGAGTATATTTTCGAGAACATCATCTTGACTTGAGCCTATGATTTGAATTAATCTTTTGTGAGAAAAAGATTGATCCGCATCAATATAGAGCGTTTTCCAATTTCTCCTTGAGGCTGAAACCGCGCATTGCAAACTTAAGGTAGTCTTCCCAGTTGACGCCTCTCCATATATTAAACTGAGATATCCTTTTGGGAAGCCCCCACTAAGCAATCTGTCTAAAGAGGGTGTAAGAGTTGAGAGAGTGCTCATCTTTCTTCAGCCACTGTTTTTACTTGCCAAGAAGGATCCTGTTCAAGCATAACTCATCTATATGTTTGATGAATGAAATCAAACATTTGTTTTTTACATAAATTGAATCTGTCTAGAATTAAGAGCCTAAAAGTGGAGCACAATTGAGATTTTTAATTCAATCTGGAAAGACTTTATTAGTATCAGGGCCGGCCTCCTTGAAATTGCAAGAGGGGGAAGCAAATGTTTTTGGAGCTCCACTTAAACCACAACAAAGACTGATAGTCAAAAAAGAGAAACAGTTCGCTATTGAGATTATAAAAGAGGCGACAATTGAGGGGGAATTCGGTGAAAGAGCAACCTACTTGGAGATTGATGATACTACAATCCCTAAATCATGGTTTGAGGCTGCTAACACATTTCAGAAATCCAATAATAAAAAATTACTTGTTATAGGTTCTACAGATACAGGTAAAAGCACTCTCTGCACGTTTCTAGTCAATAATATTCTTAAATTTAAACAAAGTGTGGCACTTCTTGATGCTGATATTGGTCAATCGGATCTAGGACCTCCAGGAACTCTAGGATTAAGCATTATCAATAAACCGTACATAGAATCAGATAATTTGAACATCGATTCAATGATCTTTGTTGGCAAGACAAGCCCCTCCTCAGTTACTGAGAAAGTTATTAACGGAATTTCGAAGCTTGAAAATTGCATCCAAAAAGGAACATCAATAGTCATAAACACCGATGGCTGGATCTTGGACACAGAAGCAATCGCTTACAAATTAAGAATGATTAGGCAACTTGATCCAAGTATGACAATAATTCTTAATGAAGAAAAGGAATTATACGATATCTTTGAAAGTAATCAACCGTTCATGAGGATTCAGGTTCCAAAATTTATAAAGACTAGAGGACGTGTGGATCGCAAAAAAATTCGAGAGTACCATTATAAAAAGTATTTGAGGAATGCAATACACACAAATTTCTCACTTAATGGGATAATGATAGAGGGTCTTCTATCAAACAGGATTGAGGGTGGAGAGATACTAGGTTTTCTTGATCTAAATGGATTTCTAATTGGAATAGGAATTTTAGAGTATATTAATCGAAGAAGACAAATTCTAAGAGCGTATACAAATGTGAATGCCAGAAATGTGACAACAATAGAATGTGGCAATATCAGGTTAATGTATGATGGTTCAGAGATCGACTAGGAATAATTTAGCAATATTTTATATCATTAAAGCTTGAGAAGGGTAATTCCTGAGCCAATTTGACGATACTTCTACTTAGAGACCAAGATATTAAAAAACAATTAGAGATTAATGAAGTTCTTGAAGTTGTCGAGCAGGCTTTCCGAGAAAAAGGTTTAGGCAAAGTACAGATGCCCGCTAAGACATATCTATATTACGAACGGTATAATGGCGACCTCAGAGTCATGTCAGCATATATGGAATCAATGGATATATCAGCCGTCAAAGTTGTGAATGTACATCCTAAGAATAGAGCATATAATCTCCCAACAGTAATGGCGATAATCATTTTAATCGATCCAAAAACAGGATCCCCCCAAGCAATTATGGATGGAACAGATATAACTTCAGCAAGAACAGGTGCAGCTGCTGGAGTTGCAACTAAATATCTTGCGAAAGAAGGAGCTGTTAAACTGGGAATAGTTGGTGCTGGCGTTCAGGCAACGAAGCAACTATCGTATATCAGTCAAGTAAGAGAACTTCTTGAAGTTAGAGTATATGATAAAAGTGATGAAACTAAGAAAAAATTTGTCCAGACTGCCCAAGAGAAATATCCTGAACTGAAAATCATTTCAACAGGGAGTATTGAAGAGACAGTGCAATATCAAGATGTAGTATGTACAGTCACGCCATCAAGAAAACCAATCATAATGAATGATTGGATAGAAGATGGTACACACATAAATGCTGTGGGAGCCGATGCCCAAGGCAAACAGGAATTAGATCCTGCGATTCTTAAGAGATCAAAAATCTTTGTTGATGATTGGGATCAAGCCTCTCATAGTGGAGAGATAAATGTTCCAATAAGCAAAGGTCTCATTAGTAGAGACGATATCTATGGCCAATTGGGAGAAGTAGTAGCTGGTAAAAAGAAAGGCCGAACATCAAAAAAAGAAATAACTGTATTCGATTCTACAGGACTTGCAATACAGGATACAGTTGTTGCTAAGCTTGTTCATAAAAAAGCTACAGATAAGAAAGAAGGTACTGAATTTCAGTTATCAAGTCTCTTTAAGTGACCAATCATCCTTAAATAATCGATGAACATTTCACTTTTGATTCATCTTCCATAGTAGAGAAGAAAAGAAAAATAGTTCCAAGGTAGATTTTATAATGGGAAATACAGAACTTCCATCGCACGCTGAAAGAATGACTCGAACAGGGACCGAAACAGCTTTTGAAGTATTCGCTATGGCTAAAGAAATAGAGAAAACAGGTGTAAAAGTGAATCATTTTGAAATGGGAGAACCAGATTTCGACACCCCTGAGAATATTAAAGATGCAGCTAGAAAAGCTCTAGCTTCAGGATGTACTCATTACACTGCAGCCCCAGGAATACTTGAACTTAGACAGGCAATAGCAGAAAACATATCAAATGATTTTAATGTAGACATAGACCCGGAAAAAGAAGTTGTTGTAATGCCTGGTGCGAAACCAGGAATATTCATGAGCATACTGGCCACCGTCGATCCTGGTGATGAAGTTATAATGCCCAATCCATCTTTTCCGATCTATGAATCGGTTGTGAATTTAGTAAAGGCAAAACCTGTTCCAATCCCTTTGAAAGAAGAAAATGACTTCAGGTTAAATCCAGAAGATGTTAGGAATAAGATTACCGATAAAACTAAGATGTTAATATTGAATTCACCTCACAATCCTTGTGGATCAAGTCTTCTAAAGAACGAAGTTGAAGAACTAGCTGAGTTGGCCAAGGAGAATAACATCTGGGTAATGTCTGATGAGATTTATTCCAAAATCATCTATGAGGGAAAACATCACAGTATGCTATCTGTACCTGGTATGAAAGAGAGAACAATTTTGGTGCATGGATTCTCTAAGACCTATGCTATGACTGGATGGCGTCTCGGATATTCTGTAGGAAATCCTCAGGTTATTGCACATATGGCCAAGTTACAGGTGAACATATCTTCTTGTGCTGCAGCATTCAGCCAAATGGCTGGAATAGAGGCACTAACTGGACCACAAGACACCGTGACGAATATGGTTAGAGAATATGAGAAGAGAAGAAACGCTATAGTTGAAGCGTTGAACTCGATCAAAGGAATATCGTGTAAGAAACCATCTGGAGCCTTCTACGCATTTCCTAACGTAACAAAGACTGGAATGAACTCAAAAGAATTAATGATGCACCTACTCAATAAAGCTCATGTTGCGGCTTTACATGGAACCGCTTTCGGGGAGTATGGTGAAGGCTACATGAGATTTTCATACGCCACAAGTCTAGAGAATATAAAGGAAGGAATGGAAAAAGTAAAAGCCGCCATAGAAGAACTTTAAAATTCATCCATCCATATTTTTTCTTCTTTTAATTTTCTTTTTTAATATCCTATACAAAATCTATTCTGAATAAATACAAATCTGGACATAGATATCAATCAGGTTAATGATAATTTCTTGGAGTGCAATAAATGAGAATCAAATTTGGAGTACAGTTTTGGCAAGAAGAGTTTGATATTTCTCACTTAAAAAGTGCGGTCAAAGAAGTTGAAGAAATGGGTTTTGAGTCCGCATGGATCTACGATCATTTCTATCCTATGTCAAAGACTACAAGTTATAATATACTCGAAGCTTGGACTCTTCTTCCTTTTCTAGCTGCTGCAACAGAGAAAATCAGATTGGGTGTATTAGTGACTTGTAATTCTTATAGACATCCCTCAATACTGGCAAAGATTGCTACTACAGTGGATATAATAAGCAAAGGAAGATTGGAATTTGGAATTGGCGCTGGATGGTTTGAAGAGGAATATGATGCTTATGGTATACCTTTTCCAAACGCCGAGATTCGATTAGACCAGATGGCCGAAGCTATTGTTTTAATTAAAAAAATATGGATGAATGAAAAGATCAATTTCAGAGGCAAATACTACATTGCAAATGATTTGATATCCTTTCCAAAACCAGTTCAGAAGCCTCATCCACCAATAATGATTGGTGGTAAAGGCGATATTTTATTAAAAATAGCAGCTCAACATGCAGATAATATCAACCTAGTAAATTGTACTCCAGAAGAATATGGAAAAAGACTAGAAGTTTTAAAGAATTACTATGAAAAAAATGGTAGAGATTACAATTCTATAACAAAAAGCTGGCATGGTCAAATAATTTTTACAGAAAAAGAAAAAGCAAAAAAAATGATTTTAAAATTCAAAGAGAATTCTCGTATTAAAAATGTTCAAGAAACCAGTTTGGAAGAGCTTATGAATAGAATGATTGTGGGTACTCCAGAAGAATGTGTTGATAGAATACAGGATTACAATAATTTTGGAGCTGAATATATTATACCTCATTTCCCGTTCTCTGATGAACTTGAGAGTGAACGAATCTTTATAGATGAAATATCATCATGCTTCTAATAACTTCAGCCATCATAATCACTGCAACATAAATGAATGATGAAGAAATGGGATTTTAATGTCAATTCCAATCATCCAATACATTATTGCATTAGGCATTGGAATGAGTACTGGGTTAGTATTACAGAGAGGAAGAGTGTGTACCAATTCAGCGTTTAGAAATCTACTTTTAATAAGGAATGGTGAGCTCAGTACTATTATACCAGTTACTGTAGCTGTAACGGTTACAGGATACTTTCTACTTACTTTAATGCCAGGTTACGAGTTTAGTTCTAATCCAATTCATTTCTCGTTTATCTTTTTACCAATAGGCGCATTTATTTTCGGTTTGGGAACAGTTTTTGCAGGTGGATGTGCTGGAGCAGTCTGCTATCGAGTAGGAGAAGGTAATGTTAAATCATTAATTGCTTTATTCGGATTTATTTCAGGAATTGGAATTTTAGCTGCTGGGATAATCGCAGAAGTTTTTCAATCTCTGAACAGTAGCTCATTAATTTTAATTAATAATCAAACTCCTTCTCTAGAACAATTTGCACCTAGAAGTATTTGGACTATCATTATTGCTTTTGGCTCTTGTTTGTTAGTGTATTTCTTTTATCTCAAGAATGCTGAACATAAATTAACTCATCTACGCCCAGAGTGGACACCCATTATAAGTGGAATATTATTGGGTGTATTAGGAATTTTAACTAAATATTTCTCCAGTTTACCTCCGATTTATCGTAATTTTGGATTGTCTACTGTTGATGGAATTGCAAATATTGCTCAGAGTATTGTGACGTTTCAATTGTTTAATTGGGCGGGATTTTTCATGATTGGATTAATTGGTGGATCCTTTTTATCATCTTTGAATATTAAAGAATTTGAAGTGATAATCCCAACTCGAAAAAATGTTTTTCAATTCTTCGGTGGTGGATTTCTTCTTGGAATCGGTGCGATGATGGCGGGTGGATGTAATATCGGCCACATATTTAGTGGAATCCCAGAGTTGGGAATTTCCTCATTTTTTGCTATGACTTTTATGATATTCGGTAATTGGATGGGTTCATACTTGCAATACATTAAATGGAAAAATGAGTGGCCTGAATCAACGCCAAAATAAGTGTAAAAAATATTGTAAAATCTCATGCTAACTTATTCGTTTAATCTGTAACCCCCTTTTGGTTCCAATTTGATAGGTGTAAGAGTACACTACAGAAGGTCTAATAGAAACAAGATAATTGTATAGGATTCTTACCAGAACATAATCGTCAACAAAGGTGAAACAAGTGAGCTATCCAATAGAATTGCTAGACAGAGTAACTGATATTCAGACCATAAAGCCAAAAATCCCGGTAAAACTGACTAGAGTTGGAGTGAAAAATCTAAAGTTAAATCTGCAGATCACAAGCAGAAAAGGCATACTATCTCTTATCCCAATGATCGATCTCTTCGTAGATTTGCCAAGCGATAAAAGAGGCGTTCACCTATCAAGGGATCCAGAATTAATGCACGAGATTCTTCTAGAAGAAATGGATACCAAAACTAATCGAGTTGAAGACTTTTGTGAAAATATTGCATACCGACTATTAGATAAACACACTTACTCAAATAGAGCTGAAGTCCGTCTAAGAAGCGATTACATTACAATCAATAAATCTCCACAAGGTAAAACATCACAAGAACCATGTAAGATTCTTGCGTCTGTAACTGCAGTGAGAAAAAATTCAAACATAGTTGTGAATCGGACAGTTGGAGTAAGTGTTGTAGGCTTCACGGCATGTCCATGCACACAGAATCTTTTACAAGCTCTTGCAGAAGATAGACTTCGTAAACTGGAATATGAAGAAGCCGATGTTAAGAAAATAGTCAAAAATATGCCACTAGCAACACATACTCAACGGACTACCGGAACGATTATCATGCAAGTACCAAAGGAATTCTCACTGGATGTAGAAGATCTTGTTGAGATAATAGGAGCCTCCATGAGTGGACAAACACATGCAGTTCTTAAACGTCCTTCAGAAGCGTCGGTTGTTCTTGAAGCTCATAAAAAAACACGATTCACAGAAGATGTTGTTAGAGAAATGCTCAAGACATTAGCTAAAAAATATTCTAATTTTCCTAGCGACACACGTATTATAGTACAGGCACACAGCCTAGAGAGTGTTCATAAGCACGATATTATTGCCGAGAGAGTAGCGACTCTCGAAGAGATTCTGAATGAAATTAATACAAATTCGAGTTAATTATCTTAACAAGTTCAGAAGAACTAACATTTTTAAATCTTCTAATATTTTCGCTACGTCCTGTTACATTATATAGCGGCATTTCAACCTTAGATGCAAGCCATTCAAGTAACTCCTTACAGACTTTTAGTTTCAAGATTTTTTCTTCCTGAGATCCTATTTTTTCTTTGGAATATTTACCGATTTTTTGACCTAGATCCATTCCAGCTAAGACTAACATACTAGGTTTCATAGAAGCTGCAAAGAAGACTGCTCTGTCACCATCTGTGAATCCCCCGAAATTGTAAACGTTGATTGTTGGTTTGACTTGAGTAGTTCCGATGATGTTTACGAATTTTGGAACATATTTTTTTAATTGGGTGATATTGTCTCCATGACCGTGGATTACCATTGTTGAGCCGAGTCTATTTGCATTAAGCAGATCCTCAATTTTTCCATCAAGATCACTTACAATAAACTGTGGAGTCAATTCCACGACCTTTAGCAAGGCTGTAGTTGCACCGTCGGCCGAAATTATTGAGAATTTTTCTAATAACCCTTCTTTTTGTAATTGATACAGATTTTCCTCCAATGATGGCCCAGCTCCAAAAACCAGAACTGGTTTGTGAGTTATGAATTTCTCCATGGATTCTGGATGAATAGCTCTTTTGGA
This sequence comes from Bathyarchaeia archaeon, assembly GCA_049676905.1. GTDB lineage: Archaea > Thermoproteota > Bathyarchaeia > 40CM-2-53-6 > RBG-13-38-9 > RBG-13-38-9. Next base: position 4,668 of record JBAUBP010000112.1, on the reverse strand, counting down.
TATTAGTCCGCTTAGAATATCAGTCGCTCTTTGATCCTCGTTCATATCATAATTGAATAACTTATTTATTCTATCATACCATGGCCACCATTCCTCGAGGTTAAATACCGGTTTCATTAGATCATTGCCACTTCATTTCACATATTTAAGATAAGGAAGAATACAAATAGTATATTTGTAAATTTTTGTGGGGTTTCGAATTTGAGAGCATTAGGGATAGACCCTGGAACGAAGAATTTCGATCTTTGCTGTATAGAGGATAGTGTGGATAATGTTGTTCTTGACAAATCAATTTCTACAGAGATTGTTGCTAAAAATCCTGATCATGTCTTTGAGATAATTAAGAGCACTGAATCAGATGTTATTGTGGGACCATCTGGATATGGACTAGAATTCAAACATATTTCGGAATTTACAGAAGAAGATGTGGCTTTAACGACTCTAGACAAGATTGAAGATGTGAATATACCGGTTCTTTCTGGATTACGAAAATTATTATGGATGATGAAAAATGCCAGATTGAATGCATACTCACTGCCAGGCGTTGTACTTTTACCAACTATCCCTCAATATAGAAAAATGAATAAGATAGATATGGGGACAGCTGACAAAACATGTGTCGCAGCTTTTGCAATCTGGGATCAAGCTGAAGAATATAAAATTCAATATAATAATGCAAATTTGATCTGTGTCGAAATGGGATTCGGCTATAATGCTGCTATGGCTGTGGAAAATGGACAGATCATCGATGCTGTTGGAGGAACAATCTTTCCTGGCCCTGGTTATCTGAGTTTGGGTCAAATGGATGGTGAATTAGCTTACCTTTTAGGTGAGTTTAGTAAACTGAAACTCTTCGAAGCTGGTGCGACATTCATCGCCGCAAATAGAATTCTAGACGTAGAGGATTTCTCTGCAAACCTTCTTAGAGATGAATACAATAAAGCCTGGGAAAGTCTTAAGGAGGGAATAGTTAAGGCTGTTGCACTGCTTTTGACTTCTTTCAAAAACCAACCAAGAGAAATAATCTTGACAGGGAGATTATCTAGAAATAAAGAAATCTATGATGACTTGAAGCAAAGATTAGATGAGCAATTTAAAATAATTACACGAAATCCCATACACAGATTTACAAAAGAAGCCAAAGATGTCGCTCAGGGAGCAGCAATATTATCAAACGGAATAGCAAGAGGCGAATATAGTGATTTGCTTAAACAAATGAAAATTACAGAGACAAAAGGAACTGTTTTAGACTATGTTCTATATCCAGAGGTAAGTAGAAGAGAGATCATAAAAAAATTGAGAAGTGTTGAAAAGATTTCTACATAAGAAATTTTATCTGTGTTCTTAGTTACTGTTATTTTCTAACTCTTATTTGAGCTCCTTTGTTATCGGCTTTCACAATAAAGACTTGTCCACCTACTCGTTCATCGAGAAGACTCTGCAGACTAGATTGGACACTCTTGGCCTGCCTTTTACCCTTGACTAATCCATAAGATGTTGGGCCCCATGAGCTTTGTCCTACTCCATATGCTCCTAACCTCGTCATTGTCTCTATACAGTTCTTCACTTCAATACTAGAGTATGTCCCTCCTTGAATAGGGGAGAAATTTCTCCCAACAATACTCTGAATTCTAGTTAGTGTGTCTCCAAAATTTTCAATATCGTGTTCCATCAATGATGGTAATAGTCTCATCATTATCAAACGACATATTCGACCAACATCAGATGGTGGCATGGGAGGTAATCTTTTGAATGCATGTGCTTCTTCTTTATCAGTAAATCCCCGTTTTACATCTGGAATGGCCACAACAAACATCCAGTCTTCAGGAAAAGCATGATGGAAAAGTATTGGTGGAATGTTTGGTTTGATGGTGTATTTGTTTTTTCCAATATTTTTTCCACCATCAATTACAAACCCGCCATGCTGAAAAATTGCTGTTCCAATTCCAGAGACACTATCTCGAGCCATAACTAGTGCTAAATCGTTGATTGTAGCCTTGATGTGAAATATTTTGGCAAAAGATGTGGCTACAGCTAATGTGATTTGGGTAATTGAACCTAAACCAACATGTTCAGGAATTTTGTGCTTCAAGTTTAGAGTTACATTTTCTTTTATATCATATTTTTTGCGTAATTTTGTAATGAACTGCTTGCATATTTCACTACCTTCTCCATGAACTACAAGTCTCTTAGATCGATTCATTGTTAGGATTACATTTGGATAATTTACACCTATACCGATACTTCCGAAAACACGCCCTAATCCTCCATCTAGATCTAATAATCCAAAATGTAATCTTGATGGAGTCTTAACTTGAACCTGCAATTGTAATTCACCTAGATATGTGTTTTCCATAATATTCAATTAAATTAAGACTTAATGATAAGTCAGATTCACTTGTAAAATAGTTCTGTGCGCTAATTGTTAATGAAACGATGGAGAAATTATGAAAAAACATCGATTACTTTTTGTTGACCATTTTTATTTGTCTTCTCGTTTTTGCAGAAAACGTTTCTATTATTTTCAGTTTTTCCAGACATTGGAGTATAATTGAAGCCAATTCTCACCCATAATTTTCTTAACGTCTTTGTTAGCATAACCTCGTTTTACTAGTCCTTCTGTAATGTTTGAAAATTCAGTTGCAGATCTTATCCTCTTGGGATAAATGATAGGATATTTCACTTTAGATAGTGGCTTCTCCCAACTTTTGCCTGTTAATGCATCTGTGAAGAATTCTTTGGGTTGGTTTTCTGTAAAATCTGAACCTATACCAACATGATCTGCACTTACAAGTTCTACTAAATAATCGATGACATCAAGAAAGTCATTTAATTCAGATTTGTAACCTGCAGAAAGAAGAGGAGGGTAGAGGGTTGTACCGATTACTCCTCCTTTATCTGCTATGGATAATATTTGCTCGTCTGTTTTGTTACGTGGATTGTCTTTAAGGGATCTAGGATTCGCGTGGGTGAACGCAACAGGTTTTTCTGATGCTTCAATAGCTTCGATGACTGTTTTATCTCCGGCATGTGAGAGATCGATTAGTATTCCTTGACGATTCATCTCTTTGATTACTCTTAATCCAAACTCACTTAGGCCGGCATCTGTTTTTTCCCAGCATCCATCGCCAACATAGTTGCGATCTTGAAAAGTTAGTTGTATGATTCTGACTCCTAGATCTTTGAAGATTCTAAGTAGGTTTATGTCGTCTTCGATTGGTGTCGTGTTTTGAAATCCAATTATGATTCCTGTTTTTCCAATTTTCTTGGCCTTTAAGATATCCTTAACATTTCTGATTGGTATTATGTAGTCGCTAAAAGTCTCGAATCTTCTGTTCCATTTCTCAATATTTCGAATTGAATCTCGGAAATTTTCCCAGCAAGCAGTTGTAGCATTTACCGCAGTTATTCCTCCAATTTTGAGTTTGCTGAAGATTTCTCTATCCCAGTCGCTTATGTTTAAGCCATCGATGATTATCGATTTTGTATGAAGTTTGTTTGCTGGTTTAATTTCCTTTCTCACTTTAATCAGCTAAATTGCACTAGCGCGTGCTACTCCTGCGGAAGTATAGTGTATGATTAACATTCTGTTACTTTAGAAGCTTGTGAGTGTAGCGAATCTTTTTTTAAAATCAAGAAGTTTTGAGAATTCTTTCCCTAACATAATGGGATTATTTTATTGTGTGTACTCACAATCTATTACTTACTTTTCTGTTTGCTGGCTATTGAGATGAAATTTTGAATAGCCGCTTCAATGAATTCTTCCCTGTCATGATAAGTCTTGTTCTCTTGGTTAGCATCTGAGATGAAATTTTGAATAGCCGCTTCAATGAATTCTTCCCTGTCACTATAAAGTTTGGTATGTTTGATTGTTTTATCAATTTCTCTTAGTGTTGACTCAGGGAGATAAACCACATCTTGTTCATTTGTTTCTAAAGTATCGGAGGTCTTGGCTTTTCTTTTCATCATGTATCTCCCATTGATGATAGTTTATTGCTTTATTCCATGAACTTAAAGGCTATCGGATAATTGTATCATCATTGATTCATTATTGTTGCAATTGCAGCGAATCAATAGTAACATTATCTAATTATGAGTTTATTAGCGCGCGCGGGCTATTCATTGATATTACTCAATTTCAAATTCTTTGGGAAATTCTACAATTCCAGATTTTTCTGCTAGAGCTCCAATGTTCAATTCAATCGCCATAAATGCTTCATCAGGGACTTTAAAAGAACATTTAATATTCCATTTAGATGCTTTTTCAAATCCAAATTTTGGATAATAATCTTTGTGTCCTAAAACAATTACCGAGCTGAACCCGAGTTCTCTGGCTTTCTTTAATCCTTCTGTAATTAGTTTTTCTCCAATTCCCTGTTTTTGTAATTCAGGTAGAACAGCCATGGGAGCAAGTATAAGTGATTCATATTCTTTTTCTCCTTTGATTTTAATTTTTGTGAATAGTATATGTCCTACTATTTTCCCATTTTTTTCTGCAACCAATGAAAGCTCAGGAACAAAATTTTTACTGACTCTTATTCTTTCAATTAATTCACTTTCGTTTTTTTGTTTGAATGCCTGTTTATTAATTTCGTAAATACTTTTGAAATCTTCTTTTTTTTCTTTTCTAATTATAATTTTAGTTTCCTTATGACATTTTATAGCATA
>JBAUBP010000111.1:0-1520 GCA_049676905.1 Bathyarchaeia archaeon | reverse complement strand
GAACAATCGTATCAAGGTATTTATTATTGATTGTTGGCAATTTGATTAGTCGCATTCCCATATAGAGGAGATCAGGGTAATCAATGTGTGTTGACCTACAATAGACGCTAACCTCGTGTCCTCGCTCGACGAGTCGTTTCCCCAATTGTTCCACGCAAGTTTCAAAACCGCTATAACTCGCAGGAATACCTCGCGTGCCAAGCATAGCAATCTTCATTATTAGTTTTGACTATCTCCAATTGGAAAAGCAACAGGTTTATTTGCAAACCATTGGGAAATATACAAGTATTTGGCGCTTTTTTTCAGCATAATCTGACGACGTTTCCTAATTGTTTTTGGAAATAATTTTATTAACTCGGTGAACGCAGGAAAAGAAGAATGCTCTACGAAGACAACATATCCTATCACTAACAAATCACGCCAGACCAGTGGAAAGATATCTCGCAAGAACAATTGAATAGACTGATTTTTTATCCGCATAAGGAAGCGATTTTTTACGGAATGCATGTTTACAATGGATGAAACATCTTTTCGGTTATCGTTCGATCGCATCCCCCTGATATGATATGCTACTGCAGAAGGTGAATAAATGGCTTTCCATCCAAGTAATTGCATCCTCCAGGATAAATCCGCATCTTCACGATAGGCAAAAAAGTCCTCATCGAAATATTCATTGTCTAAGGCTGTATCTTCCAAAGCGGTGCGACGATACAACGCTGCAGCTCCGCAAACCCCAAAAATATATTCCATGTTGTTATACTGACCGAAGTCGACCTCGCCTGAACCGCGGTCAAAATGGCGTTGGTTCCGTAAAAAATACAGCCCAGTTGAGTCGATGATCTTTGAATTACCTAATTCATTCGATGTAGAAACTCGACGAAGTTTACCCGAGACTTGCCCAATTCTTGGATCGAGTTCCATTGCCTCTACCAAGCAGATTGTATATGCTGGTGATAAGAAAACATCTGGGTTAATGACAAGTACATAATCTCCCGACGAAAATGATATTGCCTGATTATGTGCGGCGCTGAATCCAGAATTGAAGTCAATTTCAATCAATCGAATATCATGTTGATCCCGAAGATAATCCAACGTTCCATCTTCTGAACCATTATCAGCAACAATAACCTCGATAAGAACTCCTTGTTGAGATCGAACATGCTCAAGACATTGCTGAATATAAGGCATACTATTCCAAGTTACAATGCTGAAAGATACTAGAGGTTGCATAAATACGATAATAGCTTTTTTACTGCTTTACGAGAATTCGGTTGAATAGTAAAGATAATTCTTCTGTTAGTAGTAGTCTGTTGAAATGATTTCGGAAATCTTCGGATGTATTCGCTTTCAGAGTTCCATCACGGAATGAAGCCAAGGTAGAAGACAAACCATCTCTAATTGCTGTAGTATCTGATGGGGAAACTAAGATGCCAAATTCTTGATCTTTCATAAGATTGGCTACTGCGCTGTCCTCCTCAGCAAGTGCGAAGATAAACTTATTTGCCCCAATATATTCATAA
>JBAUBP010000110.1:0-2624 GCA_049676905.1 Bathyarchaeia archaeon | reverse complement strand
GACCTGCCCTCCATCAATGTGCCACACTCATTACAAAACTTAGACTCATCCGGGTTCTCTGCTTTGCATTTAGGACACTGAGTTGTCATCGTCCCCTTCGTTGCTGAGGATAGAATATAAATTTGTTTGGGAAGAGTCAAATGGAATGATAGGAATGATATTAGCTTAGGAATTTTTTAATCTTGCCAACCTCTCCCTTGCATCCTGAACCTCAGCAATCCCCGGGTCAGCATCTTTCCACAGGGAGAGGAATTTCTCGTAGTGCTCTAGGAATTTGGCTTTTCAGCTATTCCAGGTTCATTTTCTTCAGGAGTTCCTTGAATCGGGGATCTGGACGGACACTGTCAACTCCTGGATCTACATTAATGAAATTCAGCCAACTATCATTCTCTTCGTATGTTTTTGCAAGCCATTTAAATCCTTGATCGATTTCCTTAAGGTGAAAATTCAATATTGCAATGAAATAAGGAGTAACAAATGCTTTTTCTGATAATTTCAATAAGTTCTCTAGAATTTCCTCTGCTTTGTTTTTTTCCCCCATTCTTGCATAAGCTATTCCGATCCATGCTTCTGCAGTTGACTCACTGCCTCCTGAAATAGTAATTTCTGATTGTAATTCGGAGAGTGCTTCTTCAAACATAGACTTTTCCAGATATACTAATCCAAGTAAACCATGTGTATGGATGAAACTTGGTTCCATCTCGATTGCCCTTTTTAATGCTGTTATAGCTTGGTCATATTGTCGAGCATAATAATATATCATTCCAAGATCTCTGTTATAAACAAGGGAGAGAGGGTCTAATTCAAGAGCTTGGTTCATCTCTTCGATCGCCTCATCGGCCCGTGCCCTTGTTATCAAATATTCTGATGCATACCAGCCGTGCGCAATCGCATATCCTGGATTAAGGTAAATAGCTCGTTTAAATTCCTGTTCTGCACTGTCCCAATCATGCTCGTCGTACAGTTTGAGTAGAGCTGACGAAGTAATTGCTTCTGCAAGATTATTATCTATCTTTAAAGCTCTGGTTATTGCCTCTTTTGCTTTTAGGTTAGCCTCTTTTGGATTAAAAGGACTATAAATCGGGAGGACAAGGTAAGAATTTGCCAGTTCTGCATAGGCTATTGCATATTCCGGATCTCTTTTGATTGCCTCTTCAAAATACAGAATTGCATTTTTAAGTCCTTCTACGGTCCTCTTGTTTAAAAAAAACTGCCCTTTTAAAAACAGATTGTAGGCTTCAAGATCATCTGTATATCTCTTTGTGAGTCTTGCTTTTTCTTTCCCCAAGAGTTTAACTTTTAGATTGTCAACGACAGCAAGGGTAATTTCATCCTGAATGGCAAACACATCTTCCATTTCTCTGTCATATCTTTCCGACCACAGGTGATAGCCACCATCAACATTAATGAGTTGAACTGTAATACGTAGTCGATTCTCTGCTTTTCGAACACTCCCTTCAAGAACAGTTTCAACGCCTAGTTTTTTTCCGATATCACGGACATCCTCTAGTTTACCTTTAAAAGCAAAAGCTGAGGTCCTCGCAACTACACGCAGTTCACTAATTTTACTAAGTGCATTGATGAGTTCATCTGCCAAACCATCACAAAAATACTCTTGATCTTGTTCTTGACTTAGATCTGCGAAGGGAAGAACAACGATTGAGCTTTTCCATTTTGTTTCAACAATCTTTTTCTCTATTGGTTCTTCTTCGCTAGCTTTTTTCAGATCTAAAAGAAGGTCAATAACGTTCTGATACCTACTTTTTCTATCCTTCTGCATGCATTTCAGAATTATTCTACTGAATTCATCAGATATTTGTTTATTGAGAGTCTTCGGATCAGGAGGGATTTCTGATTTGTGTTTTAGTGCTATGCTTAGCGATGTATCCCCTTCAAAGGGGACCTTACCTACCAGCATTTCAAATAAAATGACCCCTAGAGAATATATATCAGAACGCTGATCTGCTTCCTTCCCCTCAACTTGTTCTGGGGACATGTATTCAGGGGTGCCAATTATTACCTCAGCTCTGGTTATCCCTTTAGCTTGAAGTGAACGTGCTATCCCAAAGTCCATAATTCGGACATTTCCTTCTTTATCTAACATCAGATTTTGAAGTTTTAAATCACGATGCACAACCCCAATGCTGTGTGCTTCAGCCAATCCCTCACATAGCTGTATAGCAATTGATATAGCTGTTTTTTGAGTTAACTGTCTTGCTCTTTTAATAAAACTTTTCAAATTATCTCCAGGTACAAACTCCATTGTGATGTAGTAAGTTCCTTTTTCTTTTCCAAGGTCATACATGCGGCCTACATTCTTATGAACAATTTTACGTGTAGTCTTAATTTCATTCCTGAAGCGCTCGATGGTTTCCTCATTCGCAGCTATCTCCGATTTTAAAAGCTTCAAGGCTATCTTCTCTTTTATCTCAGTGTCATGAGCCTTGTAGACTTTACCCATTCCGCCTTTTCCGATTTCTTCGATGATCTGATAACGTCCTGCAAAGGTAGAACCTGTGGTTAGCTCTTCTTTGGGGACTTCTATGGTTTGGGTGTGTACAGGAACCTCTTCAGAGGGTTGAAGGGGAGTTGCACAATTACTACAGAATCGTGCGGTATTAGTG
>JBAUBP010000109.1:0-28110 GCA_049676905.1 Bathyarchaeia archaeon | reverse complement strand
CCGATACTACTACGACCGATACTACTACGACCGATACTACTACGACCGATACTACTACGACCGATACTACTACGACCGATACTACTACGACCGATACTACTACGACTGAAACAACAACTGAGGATATCCCTCCAACTATCACTTCAACTCCTGTAACTCGAACAACTGTAAGTGAAGAGTACACCTATGATGTTGATGCAACCGGTTATCCTGAACCAACATACCGCCTAACTAAATCTCCAGATCGTATGACTATTGATACAACTTCAGGTCTAATCAAATGGACACCAACTGTAGCTCAATTAGGAGATCAACCTGTAACTGTTAAAGCAGAAAATATTGCAGGAGAAGATGAAGAGACCTTTACCATAATAGTCGAAGAGGGAGCAGGCGCTCCAGAAATAACTTCAACACCACCAACATCCATAACAGTAGACGAACTCTACACATATTCTGTTGAAGCTACCGGTGATCCCAAGCCAACATTTTCACTAACTGAATCACCTAAAGGTATGACCATTGATCCAAATACAGGTTTAATAGAATGGACACCTACGAACGATCAATTAGGAGACCACTCTATAACTATAGAAGCAATCAATACAGATGGAATAGATACTCAAACCTTTACCATTGAAGTTCTTGCAGTAGAAGCTGAAATAGACATTGATCCCAACTCACTGAACATGAAGAGCCAAGGCAAATTCATAACAGTTCACATACAATTAGCTGATCAAGTCGAGAACATAGACCTTAAAACAGTAATATTGGAAAAAATTCCAGCAGTATCTGATCAAAAATACGGATTCGTAAAAAACCCAGAAGAAAATCTCTTAGACTATGATGATGACGGAATCATAGAACGTATGGTTAAGTTCTACAGAGCCGATGTTGAAGCTCTGATCGCTAAAATGAATGGAGAAGCAAACGGAAAATTCTACCAGATCGAACTAACAGTAACAGGTCAACTACTAGATGGAACACCCTTTGAAGGCTCTGACACCATAAAAATAATTAACAAAACACCAAACGAAAAGAAATCTCTAAGCAATTCTGACATAATAAATTCCGAAAAAGACAGCGTATACTTCATATTCCCAAACTATGAAGGCAAAAAACCCTCTGGAGTCAAAGGAGCAAAAGTAACAGATTGGAGTGCGATAGGATATCTTGTAGGCATGTGTTCTAATAACCAATATGAAACAACCGACACTGATACCAAAACTATAGACCCTAACAATGGTGAACTCAAAGTCAATGGAAAAACTATAGTGCTCTTCGGTGGTCCACTCGTCAACGCCGGAGTAAATAATTATGAGAAAAACAAAATCGCCCCTCTATATTACAAGAATGTTGACGGAGTCAACTATTGGTATACAGCTGATGGAAAAAAACTTGACGAGACTGGCCTAACATCATCACAAATAAACTCAGGCCAAGACATGTTTGTAATAGAATCTTTCACTGACAACTCAGGAAATAATGTCTTAATAGTCTACGGCTATGGTTGGAAAGGAACATTCGCAGCTGGAAAATTTCTCAAATCCATCTCATCAAACATAAGCAGTTACACAGACTCTTACTACGTCTTCAAATGGTCTGACGCTGATGGTGATGATTTCGTAGATCTAAACGAAATATCAAATACACCCATAATATCTGGATATTAATGGAAAAGTAAAACTCTACTTTTCCTCCCTTTTTTCTTATTTACAATTCCCATTTGTTCTATCCTATACTGATTATTGATTGTATCAACTCAATATGCCATTGGATCATCGCACGCACGCGCTAGATTTAAATTCAAGACTGAATATTGTTCACGCTTATGCGAGCTTATGTCTTAATTCAAATAGAGCCTGGCCATGAAATGGATATCACCAAAGGAAAGGCGATGAGTGCAGGTCTATCTTCATTCAAGGGAGTAATTCATGCTGATGTGGTTCATGGATCCTTTGATGTTGTAGCTGTTTTAGAAGGTGACCCTAAAACCATTGATGAAACTATCATGAAGATTAGGAGTATACCTCACGTAAAAAGAACCGAGTCTCTAATTACTTTTTTTTCAGACTAAAACATAGATCTAACTCTATTAAGGCGGCACACTTAGAGGGATTATAAAAGTATGAGTGAAGTTCGATTGGCAAATCCAGCCTCATTGGGGCTCATGGGTTTCGGTATGACAACTGTCTTGTTAAACCTTCACAACATAGGTCTCTTTCCGTTGGGAAGTATGATTCTTGCTATGGGGATTTTCTATGGAGGCTTATCCCAAGTAATAGCGGGAATAATGGAATTCAGGAATAGAAACATGTTTGGATTGACGGCGTTTACTTCATACGGGCTATTCTGGTTATCTTTAGTAGCCTTACTTGTATTTCCTGTGATGGGTTGGAGTCAGCCCGTTACTCAGACGGGCATGGCTGCATACCTCATGATGTGGGGTATTTTTACAGCTTTGTTAGCCGTTTCTGCATCGAGATTGAACTATGCAATTCTGACTGTGTTCGTAACATTGACAATACTCTTCTTCCTATTGGCTATAGGTCAATACAGTTCTACGATTCATACGATAGCAGGTTATGAAGGAATTTTATGTGGTTCTACGGCGATATATACTGCGTTTGCCGAGCTTACGAATGAAGTATATAGTAGGACTGTTCTTCCCTTGTGGCCAGTTAAGCGTTGAAACCCTATTCTTCAATATTTCAATATGGTAGCGCACGGTTGAGTGGATGCTATTTATCTTAGGATACGTTCATTCCTTTGATAAATCCTCTTGCCATGAATTCCGCTGCTAGTTCTCGCACAGGGGCAGGAAAGATCTCTGTTGCCTCTTCTAGTTCATTCTTGAGGTCTTGAATAAGTTTCATGTTATCTGGCTTGTCAGTATAACCTTCAACGATTCTCTCAAGTTCCCTGTGCATGGCTAAACTATTGTCTAAATTCTTTTTGACGTCTTTTCCAATTGCAACCCCGAAATGTGAAAAGACTATTGTTTCAATGTCTAGTGCACGAATTTTTTCAATTGTTTCTTTATATTTTGCATAATTGAAACTTGGAAATATGCTTGTCGGGTGGACTTTTTCTGTTCTAGGGTTGAATGATCCTATAACATCTCCACAGTAGAGCGTTTTTTTGGATGGAATGTAGTAAGAAATATGGTCTGAAGTGTGACCAGGAGAATAGATTGCTTTTACCACATTATGGCCAACACGAATTTCCTGATTGTCTTCTAGAGCTATCATGGAGGAGAGCTGTATTGGTTTCATGGGGGATGCGAATTCCCTAAAAAGTTCTTTTCCGCTTTGATAGATTTTCGATGGGTCGGATAGATGCTTGATAGAGAATGAGTGTATCCCTACTTTAGCTTGAGTAAAATTTGTAAGAAGATCAGAACTGGCTCCAGCATGATCTATGTGTCGGTGGGTTAATAGAATGTGACATATAGATTCTTGTTCGATTCTTAGATTTTTTAGAGATCTCAGGATTTGATTGGCGCAATTGGGCATTCCTGAATCAAAGATCACACATTCATCGCCATTTTTATAGACTAGAACGCCGATTGATTTTTTCATATTATGGGCTAATGTATCAATGTAGAAAATGTCTTCAGCGAACTCACCAGTCTGAAAATATACTTCCACTAATTAACCTCTCATAATGGATTATTTTTACATTTTTTTCTATGAAAGTTAATCATAGCTTACGCTTGTCTGGTATTGAAATAAATTATCCATCGTACTGAAAAACATTAAAGGTAGAAAGGAAATGCGTTCGCGCGCGCTCTCCTTAGTTGATTATTAGTAATTATTTCATTTTGCATCCACTATTTCCTTCAAAGCTTCGACTGCTTCAGGATTCTGAAGTGTTGAGATGTCGCCGACGTCTTCATGACTGACGAGTCGTTTGAGTACTCTTCTCATTATCTTTCCACTACGTGTTTTTGGTAATTGTTTTACAAAGTATATCTTGGAAGGTCTAGCAATAGGACCAATTACGGTGTCTACGTGTCTGATCAATTCTTTTTCAAAGTCTTCGGAAGGTTGCACACCCTTTACGATGACGAATGCAATTGGTACTTCTCCTTTGATCTCATGGGCTGCGCCTATAACGGCGCTTTCTGTGACAGCATCATGGCGGTCCAATGCATCTTCAATTTCAGCTGTAGACAGTCTGTGTCCAGCAACCTTCAGTACATCATCAATACGTCCGGTAACACGAATATCTCCTAACTCATCGTAGAGTCTCGCACCGTCACCTGCGAAATAGTATTTATCACCAAATTTTTCGAAATATTGAGCCTTATAACGATCAGGATCCTTGTAGACTGTACGTAGAAGACTCGGGACAAAAGGACTCCCAAGAACCACATATCCTCTTTCTGCTGGCTTTCCCTCATCATCTAATATTTTCGCTGTTGCACCAGGAAATGGTCTACCAGCTACGGTAGGGATGAAAGGTCCAATTCCAGGCAGAGAGTTTATGACAGTGGCTCCAGTCTCTGTTTGCCACCAAGTATCTATGATGGGACATCTGCTTTTACCTACATTTTCAAAGTACCACATCCAAGAGTCATAGTCTATTGGTTCACCGACTGTGCCGAGGATCCTAAGAGAGGATAAGTCATGATTCTCCAACCATTTCTTTCCCCAGTGCATGAACATTCTGATTGCGGTGGGTGCTGTGTAGAATTTTGTAACTGCATATTTTTCGATTATTCTCCAGAATCTATCAGGTTGTGGATAGTCAGGAGTTCCTTCATAAATCAACATTGTAGCTCCATTCATTAATGGTCCATAGCAAGAGTAGGTATGGCCTGTAATCCATCCGACATCAGCGGTACACCAGAAAACGTCATCATCTTGTAAATCAAAATCCCATTTACTTGTCCAATATGCTTGAACGGCGTAACCTCCAGTGTGGTGAACTACACCTTTCGGTTTGCCTGTGGTTCCGCTTGTATAGAGGATGAAGAGCATATCCTCGCTACGCATTTCTTCAGGTTTACAATAATTGTCAGCTTTGTCTACGAGGTCGTGCCACCAATAGTCTATTCCTTCAGTGAATGGAACTTTTGCACCTGTCCGTTTAACGACGACTCTTTTCTCCACCGGGGTTCCTTTAGAACCTTCATCGGCTTTTGATTTCAGGTCTAGGGGCTTACCCCTACGGTAATATCCATCAGCTGTAATGAGGACTTTGGGTTCAGCATCCAATAATCTTCCTTTCAATGATTCAGAGCTAAACGCTGAGAATACGACACTGTGAACGGCGCCAATTCTTGCACAGGCAAGCATGGCTATCTGAACTTCTGGAATCATGGGCAGATAGATGCCAACTCTGTCTCCCTTCTTAACTCCTAAAGTCTTTAGTACATTAGCGAATTTGTTGACTTCACGATAGAGATCATAGTATGTTAGAACTTTATGTGTCTCGTTAAATGTGTCTGACTCCCATTCTTCACGAACAGGTTCTGGCTCCCAAATGATTGCAGCCTTATTCCTAATTGATGAGTCTAAGTGGCGATCTAATGCATTATAACTAATATTCAATTTTCCATTTACGAACCATTCATAGAATGGAGGAGTCCATTTGAATGTCTCATCCCACTCTTTATACCATGTTATGCCCTCTTTCGCGAGACCAGCCCAAAATTCAGTAGGATTCTCTGAAGCTTTCTTATAGATAGATTCATCAGAAACCCATGCAATTTTCTTCATCTCTTCTGAGGGCCAATAAACATCTTTCTTCTCTGGATCTTTCTTAACCCATTGTACGCCATTTTTCATACATGTTACCGCCAATAAATCATTATAATGTTTTTACGAAGCCGACTTCGCCGGTATTTAAATATTTTAGCGTGCGTGTTTGATCATTGATAATGAATTCTAATGTTATTCCTGAGTTTGTAAAATGTTTTCAATTTTATTAGATATTCTACGAGTTTTGTCATCCAGAGGAATGAGCTTAATGTCAAAGGCGGATTTTACTCCTACACCTAATTGAACGGCTCTAGATATTTGTTCAAGATTGAAAATGCGTCCTTTCATTACTTCAGGGGTAGAGCCATATAATCTTAAAAGTGCTATGCCAACCGCATCTATGGCAACTCTATCTTCACTAGCGATTATGAGGTTGGGTTTGATAAGTTGACCTCTATCAGGTCCACCATTTACAAATGCTTCTATTGCATCCATTATGATTAAGTCAGTTTTGTAGAATCTATTGATCTCTGCAATCATTAATCTCTGATACGGTGATGAATGGAGTTCAGCCATATAATCATAGAATCCAGATGGATCTTTCTTTGCTATCAAGCCCACTGAGTTTTTTAAGGACATAGTAAAGTGCCCTCCAAATCTGTGTGTCTTCAGACAACATGTTTGAATTACTATATCTGAATCTGTGAATACTTTAGCAATTTTGAAACCTCGTAGCCAATGCAATCCTTCAGGAGAGATTTCTGTCCAGTTGTCGGCAGGGTCCTCATCTAATACTTTTACTTGAAAACTAAGTTCATCTGCAAGATTGAATACATCACTATCTTCAAGTACCTTTCTTGTATTTCCCATTCCACTGCGTTCAGCTAAAATTAGGTCACTTACGTTAACTTCCTTGAGAGTCTCAATTATTGTTCTCAGACTGTCTATGTGTGTTGATGCTGGAAAACTGTCAGCGCTGTTATAATTGGCTTTTAAAGCAATCTTTGCATTATTGAAATTTGAAGAATTAAATTCATTAAATATCTGTTTTATTGCTTTTTTTCTATCGGATGTTTCAATTAGGAATACTTTAGACATTTTAGGAGGTTCCAAGGATTCTATATGCTGGCCCATTCTATAAATTCCATAGCTGCCTAAAGCAATTCCAGTAGCAGCTGTCAATCCAGCAGCAATGAATCTTCTACGTGTAAGTCTCATTGATCTTTCGCGTAGATCATTCTTTAAATGTGAATAATTCTCTTTTGGAATACAATATAACCTTAACAGATAATGCGTAAATTAGGATTTGAATTCTAATATGAAAGGGCGCGAATAGTAAACGCGCGTTTGATTTATCTTAGTTTATTTTTATTCAGCTTTTCCTTCGGCGCAAAAGTATGTTCCACTTAGATCATATTTTTCATAGACATCGCAGCCTGGGCAGATGCATCCTTGGCGTTCGATCTCGGATTTGCTTTTATCTCTTGCGCAGTACAGTGCTTCTCCCTCGATTTTTGGAAAACTGGGGCAATTCCCACATATTTCAAGACAAATCTTCACATTTTCTGGATTATCTTCAACTGACATCTCTTCCACCATAACAGATTACTCATAAAAAAATATTGATCTGCCTATAAAGCTTGTAGGTTTTAAAAAATATACGGTTTTTCTATGGTGTCCATATTTTTAAACAAATTATAATGTATATTATGTTGATTGGCTTGGTAACCTGGTTAGTAATCAATAACCAGGGAAATTTTCTGTAATTATTTGACTTTTCGGGATAGCCAAGTCTGTAAGAATTTTCTTCATTGCTTCGACAAGACCTGGTGGACCACAACTGTAAAAGTTTCTCTCAAGATAATCTGGCATCTCTTTCAATAATATCTCTTTGTTTATATGTCCAGTATACCCAGACCAATTCTCACTGGGTTCAGATAACGTATGAATAACTTTCAGGTTCTTGTTTTCCTTCTGCATAATTTCGAAATCATCTTTAAAGACAATGTCTTCTTCCGTTCGATTTCCATAAAGGAGAATAATGTTTGTATCAGGATATTCATCTGTACAGAATCTACATATGCCTCTTACAGGAGTTATTCCTATTCCACCGGTAAGCATTGCCAGTTTTCTATTTTTTTCGTTGTAAGTGAACTCTCCTAATGGACCCTTTAGTCGCGCCCAATCGTCCTCCTTCAATTTATCTAGACCATTAGAGAATTCGTGTCCTGTGAGTTTCTTTGTGAATTCCACATACCCTTTTTCGGTTGGACTGCTTGAGAAAGAGAAGTGTTTCTGTTTCTCTTCTCCATTGATTTTTATACGTACAAAGAAGAATTGTCCTGCCTTGTATGTGAAATTCTCAGGTACCTTGAATCTAAAACTTTTCACGTTGTATGTACGTTTTATGATCTTTTGAACATTTGTCTCGAATTCTATCAAAAAATCATCATTCAAATGTTTTTTTATCTGAAGCTTTCCTCAAAATTCTTAGACCACTCATCATATTGGTGTAGTCTGGATTTGCCTATCGCCTTTACTTTATTGAATGCATCCTCAAAATGTTTCATAGCTATTTTGAAATCAGGTTTTTTCTTCTTTTCCTTTGTTTCTTTTACATATTCACGAATAGCCAACATGGAGGCTTCTCTACATATCGCTTCAATATCTGCACCTACATAATTCTCAGTTTTTTCAGCAAGAATCTCAAGTTTGACATCAGATGCCAAAGGTTTGCCGTCGAGATGAATCTTTAAAATCTCCTTTCGCGCCTCCTCGTTTGGAATACTGATCCCTATTAGTCTGTCAAATCTTCCAGGTCTAAGTAATGCTGGATCGATTATGTCCGGTCTGTTTGTTGCGGCTAGGACTACAACATTCCTGAGTTCTTCTAGACCATCAAGTTCGGTAAGTATTTGGCTTATGACTCTCTCAGTGACATGGGAGTCTCCGAATCCACCGCCTCTTTGTGGTGCAATAGCGTCAATCTCATCAAAGAAAATGATTGATGGTGCAGCTTGTTTTGCTTTTCTGAAGGTCTCTCTTACTCCTTTTTCAGATTCTCCAACCCATTTCGATAGTAGTTCAGGCCCTTTTATTGATAGAAAATTTGCTTCGCTTTCACTTGCAATTGCTTTGGCGAGTAGAGTTTTTCCTGTTCCTGGTGGGCCGTAAAGTAAAATGCCTTTTGGAGGTTTGGTCTTTGCGTACTCAAATACTTCTGGATATTTTATTGGCCATTCAATAGATTCCATTAGCTGTTGCTTGACCTCTTCCAAGTCACCGATATCAGACCATTTTACGTTTGGAGACTCGACGAGAACCTCACGCATTACTGACGGTTCCACATCTTTTAATGCATCCACAAGGTCATCCATTGATACTTTAAGTTCCTCTATGACCTTGGGTGGTATAACTTGAGATTCTAGATCTATCTCGGGTAGCACTTTACGCAAAGCACGCATTGCACCTTCCTTGCAAAGGGCTTGAAGATCAGCACCTACAAATCCGTGAGTTACATCCGCGATTTTTTCGAGTTTAACGTCTTTTGTCAGAGGCATTCCTCTGGTGTGAATCTGCAAGGTCTCCAGCCTTCCGTTTCTGTCGGGAATGCCTATCTCTATCTCCCTATCAAATCTACCTGGTCGCCTTAATGCTGAATCAAGTGCACTTAGTCTGTTAGTGGCTCCTATGACTACCACTTGTCCTCGGGCTTGAAGTCCATCCATTAGACCTAGAAGTTGAGCGACTATGCGCCTTTCAACTTCGCCAGTTACTTCTTCACGTTTCGGAGCGATAGCATCAAGCTCATCGATGAAGATGATGCTTGGAGCATGTTTATTTGCTTCTTCAAATATTTCACGAAGTCTTGCCTCACTTTCACCATAATATTTACTCATGATCTCTGGGCCATTCAATGTGATGAAGTGAGCATCTGTCTCATTTGCAACAGCTTTAGCGATCAGAGTCTTTCCTGTTCCTGGAGGACCGTGTAAAAGTATTCCTTTTGGAGGTTCTACACCTAGTTTCTCAAATAATTGAGGATAGCGGAGAGGAAGTTCCATCATTTCTCTTACTCGCTGGATCTGGTCGCCTAAGCCGCCGATGTCTTCATAGGTTATTCTTGGTGCCTTTTTGACTACGTCAGCTGTCTTCTCGGAGACCTCGACTTTTGTGAGAGAAGTGATCACAACAGCTTCAGCACGAGGACGAACTTCAGCTACAACAAATTCAACTATTGTTCCAAGAAAATTGAATCTGATCCTATCTCCTTCCATAACAGGGAAAGCTTCTAACACCTTTCCAAGATATTCCTCAGCGCCACCCAATTGAATAGACTCTACCGGAGCCAATAACACGTTTGAAGCATCTTTTCCCTCTATCTTAGAAACTTCAACTTTATCATCAATTCCAACTCCAGCGTTTCCTCTTGTTGATCCATCAATTCTTATTGCTGCAGCTTCCCTATCCTCGATATATCCTGGCATTACCTTAGCTACTGTACGCCGCTTGCCTTTCAGGGAGATCAGATCGCCTGTACTCGCCCCAAGTTTCTTCATTAAATCAATATCTAACCTTGCAATTCCACGAGCTGCATCACGTTTTAGCGCATCTTTTACTCGAAGAGTTAAAACACCTTTAGATGAAGACATAATCAAACAGCACCAAATTACTACCGAAATTGTTTAGGTGAATGTATGATGGATTTTAAAAACTTATTGTGCTAAATCTTTTCTAAAATAGTTAGACTATTGATATTTGGAAGTTAAAATAGCACATTAAGAAATTAAATGAGGCATCAAGTTGGAACATGTGAGAATTAGAACTGTAAAGAAAGAAGACTTCTTGGAAATTATGGATCTCGCCAGCAAATGTGACCCGATACCGGTTGAAAGAGATTCCATCTATCATTTGTTCACTAAATATTTTGCAGATACATGCTTTGTAGCTGAGAAGGATAACAAGATCGTTGGCTATATTCTAGGATTTATTTCCCAACTAGAGAAAAATGTTGCATATATTCATAACATATGTATTTCTCCTGATTTGAGACGGAAAAAGATTGGTAGCAGCCTATATCAGAAATTCTTCCAAAATATGAAGAAAGAGAAATGTCAGAAAATTTTTCTGATAATAAATCCTAAGAATAAACTCTCAATCAGCTACCATGAATCGTTAGGTTTCAATGTTTCAAAAGAAGGAGAAGAAATCTATATTGAGGGGATTAGGGCATCTAAAAACTATAATGGTCCAGGAAAACACATGGTCGTCATGTGTAAATCCCTATAGAAATTGTTGTATCATTCTTTATTCAATCAAGGAATAGTTTAGAAATAAGATCATGAGTTATTATCATCTCGAAGTATAAAAATAGGCTTTGAATCTTAAACGGTTCAAGTCTAAATTAGAAGATTAGAGAGGAAAAATTTTGCGTTTCGGTTTAGCGACAACTGGTGGAGACGCCCCAGGAATGAATGCCATTATTAGAGCAGTCGTCAGGACAGCGGTCAGCAAGAACATAGAAATTTACGGTTTCAAACGTGGGTATGCAGGAATTTTGACCAATGATTATGATATTCTGGATGCCAGAAAAGTAGGCGGTATCATGCACTTAGGCGGCACTTTTCTGAAAACATCAAGGGCTGAATTAATGAAAAGTGATGAGGGAATAACCAAAGCATCAGAAATATTGAAAAAAAACGAACTCGACGGTCTTATAGTAATTGGAGGAGACGGCTCATTCGAAGCAGCCTCAAGAATTCACAAAGCAAGTCAAATTCCTGTTATAGGAATACCGGCCACAATAGATAATGATCTTATGGGAACAGATACAACGATCGGATTTGATACGGCCATAAATACAGCTTTGGATGCAGTTGATAAGATTAGAGACACAGCAACCTCTCATGAAAGAGTCTTTATCGTTGAAGTCATGGGGCGAAACAGAGGATTCCTAGCCTTAGCAGTGGGATTAGCTTCTGGAGCAGAAGTAATTCTTATTCCTGAAGTAGGCTGCAACCCTGAAACAGTTTGCACAAAACTTGCAGAAAGCCATCGTAAAGGAAAGAAATCAGGAATAATAATAATAGCGGAAGGTTTAGCTGATTGCTTATCACGTACCGGTTTGAATTTAAAAGACATTATCGAGGAAAAATTAAATTTTGAAGTTCGAATCACACGTCTCGGTCATATGCAAAGAGGTGGTAAACCGACTGCCTTTAGTAGAATGCTTGCCTGTAAAATGGGTGCAGCAAGTATTGAATTTCTACTAAATGGAAGAAAAAGGGATATGACAGCAATACAAGGGAGAGAAATCGTCCCAGTTGATCTTGAATATGCCTGCACAACCGAAAAACAAATAGACAAACGAGTCTATGAACAAGCACTTGCATTATCTATTTAGACTGTCTATAATGTATTTCAAATCTAATGTAAATTATTGATATTTATGAAACTGTAAATGAATAGACTCACCAGGACGCCAACATGCCAGAAATAATTCTCAGGCCAAGTAACAAAAAAGGAAAGCTAGAACAAGGCAGAACAATTCTATCGTATATCCAAGAATTTGGAATGAATATTAGTGCATCTTGTGGTGGACGTGGCATATGCCATGGATGTCTAGTAAAAGTAGATCGAATAGAAAATCTAAATGATCTTACAAAAATAGAGAAAGAGTTCATAAAAGATCGAAGATACAGACTGGCCTGTCAAGCGAAAATTGTTAGAGGAAATGAAGACATATCTATTGAGATTCCAGAGTTTCGAAAATATAAAATATTGGCCAAAGGAAAAATCAAGAATATTTCTTTAAATCCATTTATCAAGAAAAAAAGTTCAATAATAAGTTCAAAAGTCTTCTCGGAAAATAATGAGATTGATAAATATAAAGGAGAAATTTACGGCTTAGCTCTAGATATTGGTACTACAACAATTTCGATGTCTTGGATAGACCTAGAGACCGGACAGGAACGATTCATTTCTTCAGCATTGAATCCTCAGATGAGCTATGGAGATAATGTAATTGACAGAATAAATTATGCAAAAACAAAAGATCAAAATCATCTTCGACAAGCTTTGGTTGATAGAATAAACGAAATGATCATACAAGGTCCGGTTAAAAGTGATCACATCTATGAAATTGTCGCCGTTGGAAATACTGTCATGAGAGACATAATTGTAAACAATTCAATAACAAAATTAGGAGAAGCACCATTTGAGCCAATAAGTAAGGAATCGGTACGGAAATGGGCCGAACAAATTGGAATAATCATACATCCAAAAGCGAAGGTATACAGTCTTCCGATCATTGGTCATTTTGTTGGTGCAGATGCGCTTGCAGTGATATTGTCAACTGAAATGTATAAAAATCAAGAAATAACCATGGCAATAGATATAGGAACTAATACAGAGATAGCAATAGGTAACAGAGAAAAAATTATTGTAACTTCATGTGCATCGGGACCAGCTTTCGAAGGGTCAGGAATAAAATGTGGCACTGGAGCCATAGAAGGTGCAATAAGTCAAATAGAAATCAAAGATGATTTGAGTATTGAATATGAGACCATAGACGATGTATCTCCAAGTGGAATATGTGGTTCTGGGTTAATCGATGTCCTTGCTGAAATGTTGGATAGAAACATTATTGATAAAAAAGGAAAATTCTTGAAAGGAGAAAATAGGTTCACTATAAAAGAAAATGGAAAACCAATTTTCATAGATGGTGAGGATATAGATAATCTGAAACTTGCTAAAGCAGCAATACATGTTGGAACCAAGGTCGTTATGAGACATTATGGAGTCGAATTAAAAGATGTTGAGAGACTATATTTAGCTGGGGCCTTTGGAAATTATATAGATCCATCAAAGGCAATAGAAATTGGTATGTTGCCTGATATCTCTCTGAAAAAAGTTGAGAGAGTTGGTAACGCTGCGATAGAAGGTGCAAGACAAGCTCTAATATCTAAAGAAAAAAGAAAAGATGCTGAAGTTATTCCGAAAAAAACTAAACATATCAGACTAGAAATGGAGAAAAACTTCCAAGACCAATTTGTAGACGGCTTATTATTTGATAAATACGAGTAATATCAGAATAATTATTTTCAATTCTATTTTTTCATAAAAGCTAAACACTTTTTCACTCCATCGATGCAATTTTGACCATATGCATCGGCTCCTATTCTATTTGCAAAGTCTTCAGTTACAGGTTTCCCGCCTATTATGATCTTAATTTCATCTCTCAACTTATCTTCTTTTAACTGAAGTACAACATCTTCCATATACGATATAGTTGATGTTAAGAGCGCTGACATTCCTAGAACATCAGGTTTTTCTTCTCTTATTCTTTGAACGAATAATTCTTTGTTGATGTCAACTCCTAAATCGATGACTTTGAAACCATTTGATTCAAGCATTATGCCTAAGATTGTTTTACCTATATCGTGAACGTCGCCTTTCACCGTACCTAGAATGACTATTCCTTTGGCTTTGGTGGTTCTATTGAAATGGGGTTTAAGAATTTGGACTGCCTTTTTCATATTTCGACCGGAGATTATCAAGTCAGATGTGAAATATTTTCTGAATTCCTTGTTCTCATAACCTTTGCCTATCTCATCTAGGCCTGTAGACAAGTGTCCGAAGATAATGTAAGGATCCTTTCCTTTCGATAAATTCTCAGTGCAATAATCCTTAATTTTATTTCCTTTGAAGTCAAGGAGAATCTCCAGAACTTTATTGAGATCTATCTGTTCTGACATTGTCTATCCCAGCGCGCGCGCTTTGAAAATATTATAGAGAGACAAGGCTCATCCTCAATTTTGACTATATTATAATTTAATTGTTAATGGAATAACGGTTCCAGTTATTAGATCTCCTAGTTCTATTTAATTTTGAATCAGTATGAACAAGTATTCAAACTTTAAATCCAAAGGTTTAGCCGTATAATGTTCAAGTGAATATGTTGAGATCTATGCTGCCTGCTGCGATTGTATGTCTGATCTTTGTATTTGCTCCTCTAGCCTATGGATACGGCCAATCAGAATCAGAGATCACCAGCCATCCATCTGTGAACGCAGTTACCATTGATGGTATGTGGACAACAGAGGATGAATGGTCTGATGCTGCCGAATTATTGGAAGAGGGCGCTATGTTTGCGATCAAAGATGATACTGAATTTCTCTATGTTCTCATGGATTTTATTGAAGATAAAAATATGGAGAGTGGTGACCTAGGAGGAATTAATCTTGACCTCTACAATGATAAGGCTGATAAGCCACAGCCTGATGATTGTTCGATAAGTCTGATTCATAGTTATCCGGAAGGTACAAAGGGATGGATCTTCCAAGGTAATGGGACTCATTGGATCGTCATATGGAAAGAAGACTTGGATATAGCAGATCCTTTAGGAATAATGTCAGCATCAACTAATATTACTGATAATAATCCTTATTCTGAATCGCCACACGTTATCTACGAGTTCGCCATTCCACGATTTATATTCGAAGGTGCTTCACAGACAGGATTCACAGTATTCATAGAAGACCGCGAAGCTAGCGGGGAATTACGCTTGGCAGTAAATCTTCCTAAAACAGCTGATTACTATCCAGCCAGTTGGGCTACCCTAATATTTGCAACTCAGTCAGAAGAAACATCTTCTCCTACCGAATCACCAACAACACAGACTACAACGGAGCAATCACCAACAGTCACAGAGACAACTCCTCAACAGCCTGTTACACCGGCTCAACCTGGCGCAGGATCGCAGGAAAGGGCAATAATTATCGTAATTGCTGCAATTGTTATTATTGCAATTCTATTATTCAGGGGAAGTAAGAAGCAAAAAAAGAAATAGGATTCCAGAATCACGAAATGTTGAATCCATGATTCTTAAATTAATTCTGATGAGTCATCTAAGTTTTATAACTATTCTTTTTTCTGTAATTGGAATGAGTTTCTTCAATCTTAGCTCAGCATCATTTCGGAGTTTATAGCGATCCATTGGAGTGTCAGCTAACTTCCCATCAACTTCATACAGATAGTATCCTTCTTTACCATCGATTGAAACAAGTAACTCTTTATCATTAATTTTTTTTGTATTTACAATACATGTCGATTTTAATGCATCTAAAACACTCGTTCCTTGACGGAGATTGATTTGAGATGTTTCACATAATGTATCTAATATTTTGTAGAATCTATCCTGCTTCGCTTTGTAGACATGACTCCTACCGAACACTTTCTTTTCAACAAGCCCAGCTTTTTCGAGGATTTTAATATGTTTAGCGGCTACAGGAACTGATATTTTCATATGCCGGGCTATTGCTGAAACATGCATTTCTTTTCTCAATAGGGATTTCAGAATTTCTAAACGTGTTGGACTACTTAACGCCTTAAACATAGAATGTCCCTTATTATTACCCAAATGGTTAACGAATGTAAGCACATGTATATATATCGGTTTTTCATCTAACGCCAGCACGACGTGCAATTACTATGAAAGCAGCTATCTTGGTTATGATGATTTGCATCTTGACTCTTATTCCATATGTTTCTGCATATCCTTACAGTAATAGTGAACAGGAAGTTAGTCAGGCACTTGAATGGCTTAGATCACAACAACAGACTAACGGATCCATAGGAGGTTTCGCAACTTCTTCATGGGCGGTTATGGCTATCGTCGCCTCTGGAGAAGATCCACATAACTGGTCCAATGGAAATGAGTCAATAATTGATTATCTGAAAAAAAACACAG
Organism: Bathyarchaeia archaeon; assembly: GCA_049676905.1. Taxonomy (GTDB): domain Archaea; phylum Thermoproteota; class Bathyarchaeia; order 40CM-2-53-6; family RBG-13-38-9; genus RBG-13-38-9. Next base: position 11,655 of record JBAUBP010000109.1, on the reverse strand, counting down.
ATTCTTTGAGCTCACCAACTGATTATAGCAGATTCATACTTTCGATGGTTGCAGCCGGAGAGGATCCTAGAAATGTCAATGGCACAGATCTTGTTGCAACTCTAGAGTCATTCTATAATGGCACCCAATTTGGTGATCCATCGCTCATAAATGATGATTTTTGGGCTGTAATGACTTTGACATCTGCTGGAATCGACAAGAATGATGAGAAAATCCAGAATGCAATAACTTTCATAAAAACAAATCAAAATGAAGGAGATCATGGCTGGAGTTATGGAGTGGGCATGGATAGTGACGTCGACAGTACAGCAGCCGCAATAATGGCATTAATTTCTGCTGGTGAATCTCAATCATCAACTAATATTACAAATGGGTTAGAATACATAAAATCTAAACAAATCAGCAGCGGTGGATTCGATTATGGATGGGGAAATAGTGCAGAAAGTGATTCATGGGCTATTCAAGCCATCGTAGCAGCGGGACAGGATCCAACAAGTGCTAATTGGACAAAGGAAGGAAAGAATCCAATAGACGATTTATTATCCTTCCAAAATCAAGATGGGCCATTCAATGATTATAATCCTGCACCAAATTCGTGGACAACATCTAATGCTATCCCAGCTCTTCTAGGAAAACCATATCCAATATTCATGGAGATATCAACAAGTCAGGTCTACTTACGAATAGAGGATCAGAATTCTACTCTATGGAAAGGATGGATAGATATCCCTCAATCGGTAACGATAGAAGCTTACAACAGCGGAAAAACGTATGATAATATACCTGGCAATAATGTCCTTGCGATTCTGGATAAAGCATCCGAGATAGCGAGTTTTGAATATCAAGTCTCTGATCAATGGTATCCAGACATCGGATTCTACGTTGAATCTATCGCAGGCCATAACGCTGAAGGGCTTTACGGTTGGCTATATCTCATCAACTATACTTCCCAAGAGGTTGCGATGGATGCTTACGAGATAAAATCATCAGATGAGATATTGATTTACTGGGGCGCCATAGACATGAAACCTCTAAAAGTGAATATAAATCCAACAGAAGTAGCGATCAACGAATCATTTACAGTTACTGTAACATACTTCAATGAATCAAATTCAGAATGGATCCCGCTTGAAGGAGTAACTATCCACATCAATGACGAATTTATCACAGATTCCGAGGGAAAAGCCACCATAGCATTAACAGAATCCAAGGTATACGATATCTACGTCGAGAAATGGGGACAAACTACGGAAGAACAATTCATTAGAAGCGATATAGCTCAGGTAGGAGTCGGTGTTCCAATACCTGAATTCAATCAATATCTACCATTAATGTTGATCATCATATTTGCGACACTATTCATGGTTAGAAAAAGAAATTCGCACAAACCATTTGAACATGGATTTTGATAAATGAAAAAAATATTTTTTATGGCAACAATATTAGTTGTCATAATTAGCCTTGGAATATACTACATATCTAATCTAGATTATTCTAGTGATACATCGATCAAAGTGACGGTTACTATAACAAAAGATTTTGGAAAAGAATTCTTGCTCGAGAAGACTATCACCGTTGCTCCAGATATTTCAGCTTTAGAAGCCTCCAAACAAGTCGCAGAAATTGAAACTAAATATGGTGGAGCTTTTGTCTCATCAATAAACAATGTCAGTTCATCATATCCAAAGACACAGTATGATTGGTTCTTCTACGTTAATGGATTTCTCTCCAAAACAGGGTCTTCCAACTATGTGATAATGAATGGTGACTCAATCGTTTGGGATTACCATAGATGGGATGTTTCACAGTTTCAATCTGCGATTTTAGGATCGTATCCAAAATATCTCACTAATGGGTATTCTGGTGAAATCTCTGCCACAATCATAGCTTATGAAAACGAATTTGTTATGGAAGCAGATAATTTACGGAAAATTTTAAATGAAAAATTCAAGGCTGATGTGAAGAGTAAAACAATTAATGAACTTTCGGAAATTGAAAAATCAAGTTCAAATCTTATAATTTTAGCCAAACCTAGCAATCAATTAGTTTTAGAGCTCAATGAGATTCATGAAAGAATAGGATTCTTCGCATTTTTCAATGAAGATATTATCAAAGTAATTAATCAAAAAGGTGAGCAATACAATCAATATGAGAGCGCTGGAATAATTCAGATATCACAAAATATCTGGAATCCCAAAGGAAACTTAGCTTGCGAGAATGTGGTTATACTTATTTCAGGCACCGAAAAAGATCTGATAAAAAAATCAGTGGGAATATTGATTCATGAAATGAATCAGTATAATCATGCGTTTGGATTAGTTGTCACGGAAACGGAAGTCATACAAATTCCATAGAATTTCATCCAATTGTTGTGTAACTATGAATTCACATTCGAGCAATAAAATTACAATATCGATAGCACTATTATCGATGATTTTAATATTTTTTCCAATATATTTCATATTTTTCGGATATAATTCAATAATTGAACAATGGGGTCTAATCTCAATTATTATTGTTTCAGTGGCAATTCTAGCCATAATTATGGAATTTTCCCGTCAAAAACCAACTTCCAGAGATATTGCCATGATAATTGTGTTAGGTACAACTATTGCTGCGCTTAGAATACCGTTTGCTGCTTTACCAAGTATACAACCCTGTACTTTTCTGATAATTATTTGTGGTATCGCTTTTGGATCAGTTACTGGATTTATGATAGGAATCATGACTCCGTTGATTTCAAATCTCTTTCTAGGTCATGGTCCTTGGACACCATTGCAAATGTATGCTTGGGGTGTAATTGGGGCTATGTCAGCACTTGTAAGGTTCAATCCAACTATCCATCGTTGGAAACTAGGTTTACTGGGAATATTATCTGGATATTTCTATGGATTTGTAATGAATATTTGGTTCTGGTATTCTTTCCTATATCCACATAATATATTCACATTCGTTTTTGCTCAGATTCAGGGGCTTGGTTTCGATACTCTGCATGCTCTTAGTAATTTTCTATTCCTCGTGATCCTCGGAAATAGAATTTTACCAATATTCAAGAATCTCCTTGAATAAATGGCAGCCCTGGTAGTTGGCGAATAAATAAGAAAGATTGATAAAACAATATGTCAATTCTGGGAAAGATGATTCTTGTCAAGGGTAAGCAGAAGAAAATTTCTAACTGTCGCATTAGGCGGGGCATTTGCCACTGCTGCCATATACGGCTATTATCAATATACGCAACCTACTGACATTGAGAGTTTTTCAAGTTCGTCAATCACACAAACAGAATCAAGTCAACCGACAGATAACTCAGTTTCCTCACCTACAACTTCGACTCAGAGTCCAGCGGATCCACCCACAGATGCTGCCTATTTGGCTGTAGCGCATGGAGAAAACCCCACTGAAATAGTGGAAACTGCACTCGTGGCTCTTGGTGGAATCGAACGATTTGTCAAACCAGGAGACGATGTCATAATAAAGCCTAACATTTGTGTTTCCTATCGATCTTTCGAATATGCGGCTACAACGAATCCAGAAGTTGTTGGTGCATTAACTTCTCTGAGTCTTAATGCTGGAGCTAAACGTGTAAGAGTGATGGATAATTCATTCGGTGGTAGCCCAGAAAAAGCCTACACCAACAGTGGTATAGAGGAAGCGGTTAATGCTGCTGGCGGAGAGATGGAATTAATGAGTGACATAAAATATCGAGAAGTAGATATCCCACAGGGAAAAGACATCAATCGGTGGTTAATTTATGGAGACATATTAGATGCAGACGTTCTAATCAATGTTCCAATAGCTAAACATCACAGTTTAGCGCGTCTTACTTTGGGTATGAAAAATCTACTAGGTATTGTGCAAAAACCAAATAGATTCCATTCAAACTTAGCACAGCGTATCGCTGACCTAAATAGTCGCGTACACTCAACTTTGACAGTGGTTGATGCTGTACGTATCCTGAAAGATCATGGACCCACAGGTGGAAATCTAGACGATGTGGAGATTGCTAATACCGTTATAGCGAGTCATGACATTGTTGCTGCTGATTCATATGCAGCTACCTTATTCGGCTTAAGTGCAAATGATATTCCGATTATACGTGCTGGAGCACAGATGGGCTTGGGAAATATGGATTTGAGTAGTATCACAGTTGAAGAAATCGACGTGTAACATCTACTTTGCCAAATAACCACGGCTCATCCAATAAAGAATTTGCAGGAAGGAGGAGATTACATCGATTACGTCAAGTAGTACAAATTTTTACATTAATTCTTTTTCTATTTTTACTGGTCGGTACACGAAAAGGAATAACAACTATTCTACCGCATGATCTCTTCTTTCGACTTGATCCATTACTAGGGATTACATCGATACTTGCAAGTCGAGCGTTTATTATATCGATGATGCTAGGGACTCTGACAATTGCACTTACAATCATTGTAGGTCGAGCCTGGTGTGGCTGGCTTTGTCCACTAGGTACTATCTTGGATTGGACACCCACATTTAGAATAAAAAGCAGTAAGATGAGGATTCAATCCCATTGGCTAATGGCAAAATATATTCTGCTCTTCATCATCGTTTTCACCGCAATTTTTGGTAGCTTGTCTCTCATAATCTTCGATCCGATAACAATCCTTTCTAGAACAGTAACAAGTGTAATAATACCAGGCTTTAGTTTTCTAATTACATTGGTTGAGATCTCATTATATCGAATCGAATCATTTCAGCCTTCGATTGAACAGTTCGATTATCTAATACGTAGCAGATTACTTACAGAACAACCATTTTTTCTTCCTAATTTAATAATAGCTTTCTTCTTTGGACTGGTTTTAACTCTAAATATTATTCGAACGCGTTTTTGGTGTCGATATTTATGTCCTTTAGGTGTTCTACTGGGAATCATTTCAAAGACTGCACACTTCAAGTATCGATTGAACCAAGAAACATGCATTAGTTGCAATCAATGTGAAACAATTTGTCCTACTGCAGCAATAGACGCTAAAAATAATTTCTTTGCCAATACATCCGAGTGTATATCCTGTCTTGATTGTGTCGAAATCTGTCCAAAAAAATCGATCACATTTCAGCATAGAAACAAAACAAATTCAAAATCGAATTATAATTCAAATCGAAGACAGTTAGTCAAATCAATAGGCGCAGCATTTTTTGGAGCTGTGATATTATTTGTGATGCCAATCTTCCAAGTTAAGAATTATTTTTTTATCCGACCTCCAGGAACCGATGAACAAGCATTAAGCAACAAATGTATTAGATGTGGAGAGTGCGCTAGAGTTTGTCCAACTGGAGTCATTCAACCAAGTTATTCACTAAGATATCTTAAAGTATTATGGACGCCAACCTTGATGACACGTCTAGGCTATTGCGATTACTCTTGTACTTTATGCGGAGAAGTTTGTCCTACAGGGGCCATCACGAAATTGTCTCTAGAGAGAAAACAGAAAACTATTATCGGCATAGCTCATATCGACGAAAAAAGCTGTATTCCATGGGCTCAAGGTAAAGAATGCATTGTTTGTGAGGAGATGTGTCCAATACCAGAGAAAGCTATCAAATTAGAGAAAGAGACTGTAATGAATTCATCTAGTGAAATATCTGATGTCCTATTACCTAGAGTTATTCCAGAATTATGCATTGGGTGCGGCATCTGTGAGTATAAATGTCCTGTTGAAGGTGAATCAGCGATTCGTATCTACCACGCTGAGGCATTAAAGCATCGAGCGATTATTGGAACATACAGAAAAGAGCACAGACATTTAGCAAAATAGAGAACCTAAATTGATGTTATAATAGGTTTAGCGTTTCTTAGAAACTATTTTAAATATTAATTGAAATTAGATTTGTTTCGATGAGATGAATGAGATGACGATTGTTCGAATAAGAAGTATTCCGGTAATAGTCTCAGATACAAAAAAAGCTAAGGAATGGTATACAGAGAAGTTAGGATTTGAAGTTCAAGACGAAATGGATCATTGGGTGGTTGTCGGTCCACCTGAGTCATCAACTGGAATTCATCTATGCCAGAACGAGACTTTAGAACCTGGAAACACAGGGATTCTATTCTTCGATGATGATATCGAAAATACCTGTCAAAAATTAAAGAGTAAAGGTGTAGAATTTTCAAGAGACCTCGCTAAGGCTGAATGGGATGAGAATATGAGGTATGCTACATTCAAAGATCCTGACGGAAACGAGTTTTGGCTAATGCCAACCTAAATTTTAGAATTAAAAGCACATTCTTTAATCGATTCTTTATGCCATAGCTGGTGATAACATCAAACATTTACTCAATATGATGACCTACAAAGTGCAACATTAAATCAAAATAATGCATGAAATTATCAAATCATGAATTAACGGTATTGTTTTTTTATGGTTTAGTGGGAATCGGGAATAATGGCTAACTCTTATTTTCATCAGTTTTCAATGACTTCAAGTTTGCCTTTTGTTCCTACGGATACTTGAAGTTCTCCTCTAAATGATCTCACTCTTCCATTCTCAATTCGTACGGTATCTCCAACATTTATCGAGTTTATCTGAACGTTCCAGAGTGGTAATTTAATGGTTCCAGTATCATCAGAAATTGTAGCTATCGAGACACTGAGTGGATTGCCATATCTAGAGTAGACTCCTTTTGGGGCTGTTTTTTCAATGACCTTTGCTTTTAAGTTGACCCATTTGACATCGAGATCAATATCTTTGATTTCAACATCAATCGGTCCAACTTTTGCGGTTTTTTTGGCTGTGCTCGCTACAATCGATGGATAATCTGCGACGTCAATGTGTGGCATACTGTCTAGGAATTCCTTGCTCAGGATTATTTGAGCAATTATTTTCTCACCTCTAGTCAAAAGAAAAACTCCCTCGTTATCGGTCTTTTGGCGGCATTGGATTAAGACATCCTTGCACGATGACTTATCGTGAGCCCATGCATCTTTAAAACATGTAAGAAATTCGTTTGTCTCAAGTCCATATTTCCTTGAGACTTTTACAAGATAAAGAAGCTTAGTTGTTTCAGCCATGGATCTTCTTTGACCACGAGGCCTTCCTCGTCCAATATCAAGCGTTTCTCCCCTTTGGATCCTCAAAAAACACACGCGCTCGTCTACTATTTGTTTCTTCCTTTTAGCTTTGATCCTTGGAACTTTGTTTGTCTTGATTTCTAGACTTACGTTTTAAAAAATCATTTTATTAGAAATTTTTCTCATACGGTAAATGATTTTCATAAATAAATTTATATGAGCCTTGATGGTGGGGCAGTATAGTATACGCTGATTCTTAGTATTATCATTCGTATAACTAGCAGTAAGGGAGTTGGAATAATGAGTTTTGGTAGACGAGGATTTGGTCCTAGAACTATGCATAAGATAAAATGTTCTGATTGTGGTCAAGATGCAGAAGTTCCTTTCCTTCCAAAAGAAGGAAGACCTGTCTATTGTAGAGAATGTTTCCAGAAACATAGAACTAATCGGTAGTTCTAATTGTTTGAGTATTGACCTTTTTAAATGTAATTAGGTCGATACTTATCTCCTTTTTTTTAACTTTCTTTAAAAATGTGTACTCGCTAGCTATCACACGAGAGTCGTAACATTATTTGTAACGACGATTTCTCCTAGCCTTAGCATCATCTTTTGCCCAAGCCCTCTTTTTCTGGCCTTGAATCCTTTGACGACCAGAGCTGAAGGAATCCACATCTTTTCGATATGGTTTCATCTGAGAGTAGAAGCCTCCATAATGGCCCTCATTTGAAAGAAAAGATATCAGTTCGTTCAGCTTAGCCCTAATAGATTCTGAATCATTATCATCCCAAGCTTGAGAATAAACCTCATAAGCAATGTGAAATTTGAAATCTTGAGGTTTATCGATATCTAATTTGGATAGTGTTTTGTTCTCAGAATCAGATAGTGTTTTGTTCTCAGAATCAGATAGTGTTTTGCTCTCAGAATTATTTTCTGCCATTTATGTTAAACTCTTCTTTAGATTGCGTATATGGATTGTCGTATTTAGGTTATCCTGAAATATTTCATACTTGTCTGAGTTCTTAAGATAGTGATGTCAACTGATAAGGCCTTTCAAATCTGTAATCTTATCCTTGCAGATCATCCACATGTATACTTATTTATGCTGATTAATTATTCGAAAAAATGTCATTGGGGGCATAATGTTGATCATGAATAATGTCGCATGTATTGGAGTGGGTACGATTGGACACGGTTGGGCAACGTTATTTGCAGTTAAAGGCTGTAATGTTTCGATATATGATGTTAACATTGAAGTTTCCCAAAATTCTCTGAAGAACATTAAAGCTAGTGCAGCATTCTTAGCTGAAATGGGTCTGATAGAAAGAAAAGTTGCTGAGACGGCTCCAGATAAAATTCGGATTACAGAAGACTTGTCTGAATGTGTTGCTAAAGCGGATTATATTCAAGAATCAACTTTCGAAAGTTATGATGTTAAGCAGAAGGTATTCTTAGAGATCGATAGAATAAATAGTGATGCAATAATAGCATCAAGCACATCTGGTTTGTTGATGAGTAAGATCCAGAAAAATGCTGCAAAACCGGAAAGATGTATCGTAGCGCATCCTTGGAACCCACCACTTCTGCTAAGGCTCGTTGAGTTGGTACCTGGAGAAAAAACATCACAACAGACCATAAGGGAAACATATGAATTCATGAAAGACCTCGGAAAAATTCCTGTTATAGTTAAGAGAGAAATCCCAGGTTTTATAGGAAACAGACTACAGGCTGCACTTTGGCGTGAAGCATTGAGCATAATTGAAAACGGTGCAGCGACTGTTGAAGATGTTGATAGGGTAATATGTGCTGGCCCCGGTGCAAGATGGGCTATAATGGGTCCATTCCTGACTTTTCATCTTGGAGGGGGCCCAGGAGGCATAGAGTATCTAATAGATAATATCCAAGAAAGCATGTCTGAATGGTATAATAGCATGGACGACTGGAAATCCATTCCCTATCATGCAGCAAAGAAAGCTATCGAAGAAGTAAAACAACTGCCAAAAACAAAAGAAAAAACCTTCAAAGAATTAACTGAATGGAGAGATAAAAAACTGGCTAAAGTATTAAAAATTCAAGAAGATAGTAATCATGAAGATGGGCCCGTAGCTCAGCATGGATAGAGCAGTAGACACGTTTGGCTGACCCTCCTAATCCTACTGGTGAAAGCTAAAGGTCCGGGGTTCAAATCCCCGCGGGCCCGCCATTTATAAGGTTCAGATACCCTTATTTTCAACCTCATTTTAACATATTATGAGCAAGATTTGTCTGAGAAACAGTCTGGCAAGTACTGTGATGTTGGTAAGGATCCTGAGGTTGCTCGATGGCTCAGAAACTTGCGGCGAGGCAGTCCGATAACGGCAGAGGTTGCTTTCAGAAGACTTGGAAGAGCATGTGAACTCCTCTCTACGGATCCAAAAGGTCTCATACGGTTTGCAGGGTCTGATCTGAAGAAGTTTCAAGATTCATTAGAAGATCTAGTCTCAAGATTGGAAGAGGAAAACAAGTCTCCAGGTTACATAGTTGGAATTCTAAAGACCATACGGTCATGGCTAAGATACAATGACATAGTGTTAACACGCAACATTAAAGTCACAAATAGAAATGCAACACCCACAATAGAAGATGAACAGGTACCATCCCAAGCGGAATTATCTAGAATATTAAGAGCATCCACTCCTCGAATTCGTGTCGCTGAAGTTTTGATGGCTTTTGCAGATTTAAGACCTGAAACAATTGGAAATCACAACGGCACAGACGGCCTTAGACTGAAAGACTTTCAAGAACTTAAAATAAAAAAAGGAAAAATCACTTTTGATAAGATACCAACAAAAGTAATGGTTCGCTCAACACTCAGTAAGACCAAAAGCAAATACTTTACCTTCATGAGCAGGGAAGGATGCACCTACCTTCAAGAGTATTTAGAAGAACGAATCCTAAAGGGTGAATCTCTAACTCCAGAAACACCATTAATAGGATATGAAAGATCAAAAAGAAGCAAAGACGAATTCCTCTCAACCAGAAAAATAACACACTACATAAGAACAGTTATGCGCGCTGCAGGAGTATACAAAAGACCCTACGTGCTAAGAGCATACGCAGAAACTCAACTAATCATAGCTGAATCAAAAAACAAGATCAGCCACCCCTATCTGCAATTTATGGCGGGACACAAAGGCGACATCGAAGCCAGATACTCAACTAACAAAGGATTCCTCCCACCCGACATGATTGAAGATATGAGGAATATGTACAAAGAATGTGAACCATTCCTAAACAGTACAACTATTAATCCTGACCAGAACGACATAGTCAAACAGGCAAAACTCGAATCATTAAAATCCATAGCTAAAAACATCTTCGGAATAGACCTCCAAGACATCCTACATCAAAAAGAAATAGAAGCCGAAATAGATCTAACTCCTGAAACAGAACTTGAAGCAATTGAAGATGTGCTAAAACAATTCAGAGAAGGCATAACAGTCAGTACATCTGTTGAAGAATTTAGAAAAGGCTACAAAATTCCTTCGATTGAATTAGTAAAGTCTGAGAGCAAACTTGTAACAGAAGACGAGTTAGAAGAATACCTAAACAAAGGTTGGGATATGATCCAAACAATAAACAGCAAGATCTTGATACGAAGAAGAATTCAAAATTAGCTAAGCGCGTGTATGCCATAAGATAGTTACTGCATTTCTTTCGTGAAGAATATCTTAGCATGTTATCATATTAGATATGATTAGTATAGATTCCATATGCATTTATTTAGAATTAAGTAAGACGTTTGATGTCTTATCAGAAATATCTTATATGTCTACTATAATTTCTGATGTTTCCAAGTAAAAATTTACGTTAGACTCCACTATTGTAGCAAGTTAGATACACTATTGTCTTACCTAAAGTAAGTAAAATTAAACCATGTGTTAAGTTAGATAAGACATCTAGGTAAATGCAGGAATATATTAAGTAAGACATGTGTAGTTGACTTGCTTAGGATTTGAATTAGACTTGTTTAACATATCCTCATTGATGACCCTTAGCGTGATATCATACTTGTTTTATCTAAAAATAGATTAATCCAATGTCATCCTTTAAGGTAGACTCTAGGTAAGACCTTTGACTAAATAGCCTACTAAAATTTAAGTCAGACAGTCAACGCGCGCGCTTAAATTGATGGTTCAAATTTGGATGCTCTCACCAGCTATGGCACACACACACAGAAAAGTAAATGCTCGCTGACGCTCGAATAAAAATGAAAAAAATGAAGAGAGAATGAAGGTTGTTTAGTCTTTATGTTTCTTGATAACGTACATTGTTGATATTGCTGCGAGTAGTCCTGCCAGTGCGATGTATGGCGTTAGGATCTCAAGCTTATTGGTTGGTGTTACTACGCCACCGACAGTATCTCTAGGCAGCGTCTGGTAATCAGGATCTTCAGCTCCTGGCATTGTTGAAGTGAGTTCGCTTGCACCTGAACCGTTAGGATTCATGATCCATATGCTGTTAGGTGTTCTTGTGAAAACTATCTTTGTTCCGTCAGGTGACCAGTTTGGTTCTTCACCATTACTAATGAGTAGGGTTGAAGTTCCTGTCAGGTCACCGTTGATGACATGGATCTCTGTAT
>JBAUBP010000108.1:0-4746 GCA_049676905.1 Bathyarchaeia archaeon | reverse complement strand
ATAATGGGAGATGTTAAGCTTGGAATCACCTAGAAAACCAAAAAATATAATTCATAGAATTTCCGACCAACAAAAACCTGAACAAAAAGATCAGAAAGAGGATCCACAACCACCTACCAGTCCACCAAAAAGCTCCAGAACTGGAAATAAAGAAGAAAAAATTCTCAACTTTCTCAATTCAATGAAGATTCATCAACAATTAACCATAGCAGTCGGTAACAATGACATAATCGATGAAACAATGGCGAAAAACATTCTAGCAGCAAGAACAAGACTAGGCAAATTTAGAAGCCTTAATCAGGTGTCAGCAACTGCAGGAATGGATCCGAACAAATTCAAAGCATTAATTGAATCACTCGGTGCCCGCTTCTAAAAAAAGAATATCTAAAAACTTCAAAATCTAGATTTTTCTATATTTTCTAAATTGTTTAATTTAAAAATATTTTTGAAAGTAGGGAATTGGAGATCTGTTGATCTACCAATAGCCCAATACAGGAAAGCCGAAAGCAGGTCTTGGAAATGCATAGGTTGTAGGATATGCGTAGTAACTTGGACTATAGTAACTTGGACTATAGTATGGAACACCGTAGGCAGGATAATTCTGTGGATAACTTGGTCTGCTGAAAGCTCCACCTAGGATTCCGCCGACTGTTCCACCAGCTAATCCTCCCAATGTTGCTCCAGCTAATCCGCCAAGAGCCCATCCGCCAAAACCTCCAAAAGCTGCTCCTGCTAATGCACCAATTAATATTGCTGCCATATCATATCACTAAGATAACATGTTCTTATCGATTAAAAAAGAGTGTCGTATCGTACTTTCATACTATTAGGTAACAGGATTACATAATGCTAGTGCACGTGAAAAAAACATAGATGGTAATATAGATGATAGTATAGATGACCATATTACTGTAAACGAGCACGATAAAGTAGATAGAATTCCGAGCGTATTTTCTGATTATATGAATTCAATGATTCCAAGAAAATAATAAATCCATTGAAAACATGGTATGATAGAGTGCTTTAAGATGAATCGTTCTCGTCTAGGTCTATTAGTAATTGCAATCGTGGCGATAATAATTATCGTGGCTGCTGCATGGATGTTTATATCACCTCCACAAGCTTGTATCACAGACACTGAATGGACACTGGTATCTTACGGCATCAAGAGCAACCCGCAGAAAGCATTGCCTGATGTTAAAGCTACAACAACATTTAGCGAAGGTAAAGTTACAGGAATAGCTAGCTGCAATAATTATTTCACAAGCTATGAAGTAGACGGATCCTCCTTGAGAATAACCTCTCCAATTGGAACTACATTGATGATGTGTGAAGAGAATGTAATGCAGCAAGAGAGAGCGTATTTAGGCGCTTTGGAAACTTCCAAGTCTTACAAGATCAGCGGAAATACATTAGAGATAGAATTTAACGGCGGAACCCTAACATTTACTAAATAATAATTCTACTTGCCTAAAGATACTGAACTATTTCTTAATTCTATTATTTTAGCCACACAACATCAGGCAAAGCGTGCGCGAAGTTTAATTGCTCTTCCTACAATTTCTAAGAGGACGAATAGAATGAATAACATTAGACAAATCAAGAAAATATTAAAAAGTAAAGCTACCATCGAAGGTGCAGGCGTACATCTAAAAAGAGCTTTTGGATTCTATCACGTACCGCAGCTAGATCCTTTCCTATTACTGGACGATTTTCATTCTCAGGATCCTAGAGAATATATTGAAGGCTTTCCCTGGCATCCTCACAGAGGAATTGAGACTATTACATATGTATTGCATGGCGAAGTTGAACATGGAGACAGTATGAGTAACAAAGGTATCATTGGATCAGGTGACGTGCAATGGATGACTGCTGGAAGCGGAATAATCCATCAGGAAATGCCCAAAGGTGGAAAAGATGGATTACTGTGGGGTTTTCAGTTATGGGCTAATCTCCCAGCTTCACATAAAATGATGGAACCACGATATAGAGGGATCACTAGTGACCAGATTCCAGAGGTTACACTGGAAGATGGTGTTAAGGCGAAAATAATTTCTGGTGAAATTAATAGTGTCAAAGGACCGGTTAGTGACGTGGTGACTAATCCCGAATATTTAGATGTAAATGTTCCAGCTGGATCAAAATTCAAACATCCTGTAAAGGTAGGTCATACTGTATTTGCCTACCTGATTGAAGGAAAGGCATACTTCGATCAGGGGAAAGACTCCTATGCTTACGAGATTGAGGGTAAAAATTATTTTGACTTTCAAAGAGACTGTCTTGTAAGCTCCGAAAGTCTTGTCATCTTCGAAGACGGAGATGAAATAATTGTTACAACCTCAAACGAGCCGGCGAGATTCCTACTAGTCTCTGGGAAGCCTATCCAAGAACCTGTGGCATGGTATGGACCTATTGTTATGAACACGCAGGAAGAATTGAAGGTAGCATTTGAGGAATATTCGAATGGGACTTTTATCAAACATAAATAGCGTGCACTTTCGAGAAACTAGCTAGTTAATTCTTTTTGGAATGGGCTTAAACTGAAGTCTTAAATGTGGAATTCAAATAACCTTGTTATAACAGTGAATCTTAATGCAATTTAATAAATTATTAATTGCTTTTTCAGTGACACTAATTCTTAGTATTGTTCTAACATCAGTGCCTACACAAAAAGTAATGGCGGCCTTTCCGGGAGATAATGGTAAAATTGCGTTTGCCAGTGATAGGGATGGCGATTATGAAATTTATGTTATGGATGCTGACGGTTCAAATGTAGTTCAGCTTATCTCAAACACTGTAGATGATTGGGCTCCAGCATGGTCTCCTGATGGATCGAAAATAGCATTTACCCAAGAAATTGATGGTAGCTTAGACATTTTTATTATAAATTCTGACGGTTCAAATCTTACACGGTTAACTAACTCTTCAGGAGACGATGACAATCCTGCATGGTCTTCTGATGGATCAAAAATAGCATTCGATAGCGATCGTAGTGGCACCCATACTGATATTTATGTTATGAATGCTGACGGCTCAAATCAAACTCTCATAACCACTAATCCAAGTGATTATTCGGCTTCATGGTCTCCTGATGGATCAAAAATAGCCTTCCATAGCGATCGCGATTTCAACAATGAAATTTATACTATGGATCCTGACGGCTCAAATGCACAAAGACTTACAAATAACTCGGATTGGGATGTTACTCCTGATTGGCATCCTAACGGTTCGAAGATAGTGTTTGCAAGCAACCGCGGAAACGTTTCTGAAATGATTTATGTTATGAACACTGACGGCTCAAATCAAACTCAGCTAACAAATAATACAAATGGAGATTTTGATCCAGCATATTCTCCTGACGGAACGAAAATCGTATTCGAAAGATCGGATGGAAATAATACCGACATATTTCTTATGAATGCTGATGGGACAAATCAAACTCAACTAACAAATAACACCGCACAAGATGGTTGGCCTAACTGGCAACCAATATCCGGTCCAACTCCACCACCCTCAGCATTTACCCTAACTTTCGATACTATCCCCATGAACATGGGAACTATTACCTTCAATGGAACTGATTACAATGATGGCGACACAACTTCTAAGGATGCTGGGTCATACAATATAACTGCTAACGTCGCTACCAATTACACTTTCATCAGATGGGAGACCGAGGACTCATTATCCGTATCTAATTCCTCATCTTTAACAACAACTTGCACAGTTTCAGGAAACGGTACCCTAAGAATGGTACAAAACTCAACTATACCACCACAGCAAGTTATGATATCCTTCGATACCGAACCAGCAAATATGGGAACTATAACCTTCGATGGTACTGGTTACTCTGATGGTGAAAATGTCTCCAGACAAATAGGCGCCTACACTATTACTGCAAATCCAGCCTCAGGATATGCATTTTCAATGTGGGAAACATCTGGATCAATTACTGTGGCAAACTCTACCGTATCTTCAACAAATTCTACTGTCAATGGTGTGGGTACAATAAAGCTTGTTCAAGTGGAAATAACAACTCCGCCACCAACAACGCCAACCCCTGAGCCTCCACCTGCTTGCATTATAGTGACCGCAACATTGGGAAGCCCAATGGCACCAGAAGCCCTCTATATGCGACATGTGAGAGACGACATGATCGGTTCAAATCAAGTTGGAAAAATACTGGTTGTAGGGTGGAATACTTTCTATTATTCTTGGTCACCACCAATTGCTGAAAGCATATCAAAATATGAACCGCTGAGATCAACAGTTAGAATTCTACTTACGCCACTTATTGGAATAATTCATTCAACAGCTTTCATCTACACTGGAATAGAACCCATCAATACTGCACTGGCTTCAACAATCAGCTTCTTATCAGCAGCAATGATGTCAATAGGAGTTTATATTGCAATTCCTATCTTGGGATTTCGAATACTAGCACGTAAACTAAATGTCTACGTCATAAGTAAAAGCAAAAACTAGAGAATTCATACTCTCCTCATCTTTTCTTTTTTCTTAGAGAGCGAAGCGAATCGCAGACATTCTTTATTCGTAGCGCCAGCTAAGATAATAATCACGAAGAATAGATCATATGGGATGGACTTTGACCAAGACTCTTACTCAGAAAAGGTTCTTCACTGTTCCACCAAAAAAATTGTATGAATTCTATATGAATGAAAAATTGCATGCGCTTCTTACTGGAGATAAAGCGAAAATATCAAAAAAAGTCAGATCCAATTTCTC
>JBAUBP010000107.1:0-2615 GCA_049676905.1 Bathyarchaeia archaeon | reverse complement strand
CTCTGGAGAAGTAGAAGAAAGATGGTTGAAGTCAATTTTGTGATTCATTCTCAAGACTTTTGTCTTTAAATAACAAGCATTTTCTGGCGTGAGTCTTGGATGCAAAGGTATCCTTGAATTTATTCTTATACCTGATCTCCTTAATGGTTCGAATTTCCCAAGATTGTTTGAGATAATTCTTACAGAATTTACTCCATATTCTTTCAATATGGATGCGGCGATCGTGAAATCTCGCTCATCCGGTTTATATCCTAATGCAATATTGGCATCAACTGTATCATATCCATTATCTTGAAGATTATACGCTTGAAGCTTCTTGGCAAGGCCTATTCCTCTGCCTTCTTGTCTGAGATATATGAGGATGCCCGCAGTCTCTTCAGAGATTATCTGAATAGACTGTTTCAGTTGGTCTCCACAATCGCAGCGTAAAGAACCGAAAACGTCACCTGTAATACATTCTGATTGGATTCGAACCAATACATTATCTTTTCCGAAGACATCACCCATTACAAGAGCCAAATGCTCTCTATTGTCAGTATCTTTGAATAGACAAATATGGAATTCTCCTTCGGAAAGTGGTATTCTCGTCATCAATCTATCGAGGGCGACCAAATTCATTGCCTGATGTTTTCTAGAATTCGAAGATCCGTAATTACTCTGCAGAATTCTTTGATAATGTATATCATGGGATTTCATATGGTTCTTCCCTGAGACCGACATAGCATTCAACACTAGTCTATAGTTATTGGAAATTTTTTGTTATTCGACTCAGATGTCTCCTTGAAACTTCTAGCTTTCTTGACTTGTTTCACAGTTGATTCAACTGCTCTCTTTGCGTACTCATCGATTCTATCTTGACCTTGGAGCCTAGTCATGCCTGGGCCTGAGATGCCGAATGCCACAGGCTTACCATACTCAATTGCTAGATCAACGATCTTTCGTGCTGCATGTTGAGCTACTATTTCATCATGTTGTGTATCACCTTCAATGATTGCTCCGAGGGTTACTACTGCGTCAACGTCCTTGGTCTGAAGCAATGATTTAACGGCTAGAGGCATATCGAAGACACCTGGAACTTTGTATATGTACGTCACTTGGGTTTCCAGAAACTTTGAATGTTCAATAGCTCTCTGAAGCATAAGATATGTTATATCGAAATTAAACTCGGATGCAACTATACCAAGTTTTATCGCTTCAGTCGGCAAATTATTTCACCTCCTCTGCGCTATCGCTCCAGCGTCTGGGCGACCTTGTCTTTTTCCCATACCAGCATCTCTGATCAAATCATCCGGCTTTACCAATAATTTAACAAGGTTCTGGGCATGTTTGCGCGTTCTATCCACAGCTATCTCGAAAAGTTCTGTATCATCAGACGCTTCATCCTCATGCGTGAAAGCTTCAATTACGTGTTTGTTAGTCAGTAGTTGTGTCCAAATCAGGCCTAGAGATGCCTCATGGGCACATTGTTTGTCTATTGGAGAGGAACCTGGCATACCAATCGCCAGAGCTATATCACAGTCCATCCTTTCGAGTAACGTTTTGGCTGCGACTGGCAGATCTTTGACTCCTGGAACGGTATAGCGAATGATCTTCATGTTGCTGATCAGTCGTTTTACCTCGTCTATAGCAGTGGAAGATAGGTTGATTCTAGCGAAGGTGGTGTCGGCTATACCAATTTTATAGTTCAAATGATCTTCACCTGGAAAGTGGGACATGCGAGGTGTGGAGAGTTATGTCTCTGCCTTCAATGAATGGTATACCTTTAGTTTTTGCATATTCTAATGCTGTGTTCTTGCTGAGTGCTTTTCCTGACTGATTATCGAGCATCTCACAGATCATCATGGCCGGTTTTACGCCAGCGATTTCGGAAAGGGCAACAGAATACTCCGTGTGTCCTTTCCTACCCTGGATTAATCGATCATGAGCAATTAAAATGTGGACATGTCCTGGTGATCGAAAGTTATCTCCAAACTCCTTTCTCAGCGCATCTTTGTGAGAGTCTGAATTTCTAGCTTTGCCCGCAATCTTAGCAAGCTCTCTTATTGTAAGCATTCGGTCGTCATCTGTGATTCCCGTGAATGTTTTTCGATGGTTAACCGTTATCGAAAAGGAAGGCATATCACCATATGGAATGTCCAAAGGTTCTAACCTTGACAGGTTTGGGTATTGGTACGATGCAAAATTTAGTACGTCCGTCATGAAGGGTATGCCGAGTTTCTCTGCAACATCATTACTGATCGCCACACAAATGAGCCCACCTGCTTCTTGCCTTGCCTGACGTATTTTTTCTGCCGTTACATATTCAGCAGCAATAATTAGATCAGTCTCTTCCTCTCGACCTATAGAATCATAAAGCATTACAGAACATCCACTTTTCACCATACTTATCGTTCTCTTGAATGACAAATTCCACACCGCTATCTTTGGTTGAGGTCATGGCATAAGAAGGTTACTCAATAATGAGTTATTACTCAAATATGAGTAATGATTATTTTTCATCTGACAGCGCACTATACTAGTAAATTGGTGCTGAAATCCCTCTCCCCGCACCATTTTACGCGTGCACGACGCTGAGAGTGTGTGATTGTTACCTGGGTTGATCAAATGTTTTAGTA
>JBAUBP010000106.1:0-5366 GCA_049676905.1 Bathyarchaeia archaeon | reverse complement strand
CTTCACTTCTCTCCGAGAAATCAGGATATGGGTTTTGTATCCAGTACGATAGCGATCAACTGGTTTTCCAGGTGTACAGCGATAATCCTGTAAAATCTTTCCATCACCCCAGGCTTGATCCTGATATGCCAAAATATAGTTCTGAAGGTATCGAACTTTCTCTCGCTTTTTTAAACTGGCTTGTTTGCCTTTGTGATCGAGTAATTCTAATGTTGTTTCGTAATCGAGGACTTCGTATGTTCCTTCATTAGATAACCCTCGTATCATTTTTCGTCCAGCTTTCCACATCTCGCCTACAATTTCAGGCCAGGGTAATCCTAGTATGATCATCATCGCTCGGGGAAGTATTCTCGAAATTGTAGCGTTACTCTCTCCTGACATATGCGTTATTTATAAGATAACATGTTGGGATTTTCTTTACTACAACAATGTTTTCAGTTCTTGGGCATAGTTGGATACTATTCACACCATTTGGGAAATTCGGTTGAATAAAATTTCGTAAGATTTATCAATACTCGTCAGGATGCAATATGGTGGTTACGCTTCGATCCCACTCAGTGATCACCCAGAGCTTTACACCAGTCTTCAACTCATAGGCCGAAAATATCCTAAAACCATTCTCCACCGATAACTCGTTCTCTTGTTTATCTTTATCAGATAAGTATCCCCAATCTCCTGTTTGGTGGCGGTTTAAAAATTCATCAGGGAGCTGCTGAGCTTCAATAAGGGCTTGTAATGCACCTTGAGTTCCAACGATTTGACCTAATCTGAAAAGAGGCTTTGGAACGCGTTCCTTTTTGAACTTTCCTAGTTTCCTAAGCAGATGTTGATCATACTCCCCCATATAAATAGTATAGCAAATAGCAATTCCATTTGAAAAAATTGCTGGATAAAATCAAATGACATGTATGATAAGAACGTAGATTATTGAAAAACTCACTGAAAAGTTCGGATTTTCCAGATTAGTAAACTAATTATCTATTATGTCTCCTAACATTGGATTGGTTTCCAGGTAAGATAATAACAAATTAAATAAAAGAATTCAATTTCTGTGTATACAATCTCATATCCGGCATTACTATTGGATTCAATTTAATCAGGAAAAATATCCAAAATTCGGCTGTTGATATAATCTATCGAAAGAAATTTATCAAAATTTTGTCATTTATTCGCTAATATGATGTGTCGAAGTAGAAGTATAACAATTAAGATATTACTAATCAAAATGTTAGACGCACTGTAAAGGATGTACAAAATATCCAATCTTTAAAAAAATTCGAAGGAGTTTATATGATAACCCGCATTCACACAATATCCAATTATTTCGCCACTTGGAATACATCACGAATATTGGCTATTGCCTTGTTGGCTGTGTTGTTTAGCATAGTATTCTTTGGAAGGATACGTCTAGAAGATTTGCCCGCAAACATCGCGACAGAAATTGGAAGCATCGTAATAACCGTCTTACTGATCGATGCTTTGAATGAACGCAGAGCAAAGCAAGAGTTAAAACAGCAACTAATTCGGGAGATGGGAAGTAATAATAATGGTGTGACGTTACGCGCAGTAGAGGAACTACGTGCGCACGGTTGGCTTCAAGATGGGTCGCTTTCCGGAATGCAATTTAAATGGGCTAACCTTCAGAGAGCGTATCTCAAAAATGCAAACTTAAGTGGGGCTCTTTTTGGTGCAGTAGCAAATATCTTGGACGTAGAAGAAGGCACCAAGTGGAATGAATATTGGGAGAGTAAGTATCCGGATGAGTACAATGTTGGAACAAACTTAAGAGGTGCATTTCTGGATCATTCCAATTTGCGGGGCACTCGTTTAAATTGGTCGAATCTCCAAGCAGCTAGGCTGTTCAAAGCGGATCTCGAAGATGCATACATGTTCAATAGTGACCATTCTGGCGCAATGGGAATTAGTGACAATCAACTTGCGAGGGCCAATATCCTTCTCCACGCTACAATGCCTGATGGTGAGCGCTACGATGGACGTTACAATCTTCCTGGAGATCTACATGCTGCTTCCGAGTCAGGCGCTATAAAGAAAATAGAGTACATGGCAGAATTCTATGGTGTTTCTCTTGAGAGGTATTTACATGGGCAGGAATGGGCACAGAAGAACCTTCACAAACTTGGAGATAGGGATAGCTTTTTAACGGAATACCATGGCGAGGTAGTCCACTTCTGGGGTGAACAAGAAGAATTTGAATAGTCGATTTCAACGTACCCTACTACTTTTTGCACTTAGACATTTGTCAGCTCACAAAATGCGGTGCGCATCAAATACTCACTTGAACCTGACTTAACTATGATAGCTCTTCATATAGCTGATGAATCGATCTGTTAAGTCAGCCAGGAAGCTGAAACCAGCACATTGGAATGTAATTATGAGCCAATTTGATAAACATAATAACCATTACATTAAGTAGCCACTAAACGAGTAGGATAAATCACCAAAGTGAGCAATTGCAATACGCTAAAGCAACGGCAAACGGAGGTGATCGTTTCATCGAGTAGCAACAGAGTTTAAGTCGTGCTCCCGTAACGATACGGCGCAGACTAATTGCCCTGCGTATATTTTACGACTACCTGGCTTATGCCTGCGATCAGGAAGTACCCAATCCGATAACGGCAAACTGTTCGAAAAATTAGCTTACCTAACCAGGGTCGGTAGTGCGCCTCTTTACTAATAGTAATTGCCAGTTTTGAATCGCGGAAACGTAATCCTGGCAGACAAAATCGTTAATTTCCATCTGGCGAATGTGCGTGGCGGGCTGAAACTTTGGCGCTTATACGAGTCTTTGCAGAAGCTATGAGTGAAGTGATCAGCTTTCGAATTAATCCAATTAATTCGTGCGACGTTCTAGCGTTAGCTGTACTCAAGCAACAAATTAGACTTGGATACAATACATGCCACACTATAAAGGAATCCCTCTTGAAATTGGATTCATATACCCAGGGCGAAATTGAATTAGAGATTATGAAAAATATGCTAATTCAATTGAATGAAATTATAGAAAGTATTCGCCCAAGCTCAAATATGATTAATCGGAACGTGATTTCTAGAAAATATGCATTATTACATGCTTACAGCGTAAACATTTCAAACCGCAAAGCCAGGTTTGGGAATCAATCCATAAGAATTGCATAAATTATATTTAGATGTTCTTCGATTCTTGAGGTATTCAGGATTGCGGGTAATGATCCAAGGTATAATTTAGATGGGAAATTGGCGTTCTAAGTTGGATGATAAACTTACCTATCCTCTTTGGTTGTTAATAAAAACGAATTACTCGATGCCCTGATTCCCAAATTAATCAAAACTAATGTGAGACTGGGAACCTGATAAATGGATATTGCTTATTCTCAATGGTGCTTACATGAAGATTTTCAAGAGTGGGTCAATAGATCCTTGGGTCACGAAATCTGGACACCATTATATAATCCAGGGGGCAATAACTATTTCCATGGTGGTGAAACTCGATTTATTTGGAGCTTTCTCTTGAATCTCAATAGTGTCGAAGACGAGTTGAACGAATATACATTTCACCAATTTGATGGTTATCCTTATACAGATCATTTCGTAGAAAATGATAGAACTTTTTTTTATTCTCGGTTCCTTTATCAAGATAGAGAACCTATAATCTTTAGACGTAGTTTTCCGACAAAGGAAGGATATCTTGAGTTCTCACAAGAATTCATTCATTTTTTTGAGCTTTATAACGACATTCAAAAGAACCAATTCATTTTGGAACATGGGGATGGTCGTGAGGAGGTCGTTGTTAAATTTACTGAAGACGGTGGGATAAGTGTAAAAACACATCGCGTAAAACAATTTTTAGCCTTTAAAGAAATGGCTCTAGTAGTGGGATTTTCTAATCAAAGACATTTCAACGATCCTATTGGGGAAGCTTATTCTCCATCAAGAGGAGCACGAGTTCTTATCAATAGAAACAGTCACTTGAATTATGCACTTTGGTATCAAGACGGAATCAAAACAGCTTTTTTATCTGAGTTATTAGGTAAAAAGATCATAAAAGGAATGCCGATTGAAAATACTGGGATTCGCCCGTTTGAAAAAGAAGCTGAATACGAAACTTTTATAGTTGGATTTGATGAACATAATAATCCGATTGAGTATAGTTGCAATCCAAACATTCTAGCAAATTATTTTGGTGCGAACCCTGATGCTCCTCATTACTTAACTCCAGTATTCTTTTCCAAGGATGTATTAAATAAATATTATAGCGACCCTTCGAAATACAAAGTTGATGATGGTGGTATTTCGGTTGGCAGCTTACACCTTCGCGCAGACACAAATCATGTCGATCACATTGTTGTTTTTCTCGGCGATTTAGGGAGAGATATTCCGTTTTCTGAACAGAAGTACTGGAAAAGCTTCAATATAATGCCATCCGGCGAAATGAGTTCTACGGCAATCCGAAGGGCATTTTTAGGTGAATTTTCAGATCCTGAAATTGAGCATTTTGTGTTTAGGCAAAGATATCATCAACTTCAATTCGGTTGGAAAAAGCATTTTGGTTGGGATCTAATAAAACTGCTAAACGATGCAGATGAATACAGATTATCTAATATAAGGATACCAATCACCGAGAATCAGCAAGAGTTTGATCAAATGGTAGAAAATCTGACAATAATCCTCGTTGAGTCCTTAAATGACAACAAACTCAAAGAAATCTTAGTTAAGGCCGGTTTATCTAATGAGTTAAAGCAAAAGAGAAGCATTTCTAAATTGAATCTTTTTTTTGAGAATAAAGACTATAAATCTTATGAACAGCACATCGAGTTTCTCCAAGATTTATATTGGTTGCGGACTCATGGTGCATCCCACCGCAAAGGCTCTAATGAATATGAAGAAGTTAGAAAGCAATTCCAAATTAAGCAGAGAGGATATAATGCAATATTCCGTGATTTGTTGATTAGTGCGATAGAATTTCTGGAGTTTCTATTGCATATTATTGATGCAGATAAAAAAGTCTAAATTCAATGAAAACGATGTTGAACTGGTTTCTCTCTGATGGCTGAATTAAACTCTCTGCAGCACGCTAGTTGGGCTGGATTTTGCTACAATCTTACTAGATCAACACAGGATTCCTCGCGGGACTCTCCGCTTAATTTCCAAAACAGAGTTTTATTATGATGGTTCTTACTCGGTTTAGTTCAACCCAGGATTATGTGGCGGCTGTTTTTAGCCCAACCGGATGCTTTATTCTTTTCCGCACCACATCAATCCTTTAACCGTTAGGCTGCTGAAGAGACTCTCTAGATGGACAAAACTAGCGAAGAAATCGATTGGAAGGAAGAGAGCAGGAGATTTGATGGGGTGGCTGAATTCTATGC
>JBAUBP010000105.1:0-3720 GCA_049676905.1 Bathyarchaeia archaeon | reverse complement strand
GCTAACTAGTTTGTCATTAGTAGGAAAAAAAGGGAATTTAATGGTCAGTAATGGTTTCTTCCAGTCAAGGTCCTGAAGTTATCAGCGTGAAAACATCTGTGCCTGGCGGATCCGGATGCGTCAATGTTCCATCTGTAGGATTATCAGTCCATTCATATATCCAGTAACCTGTATTTCCATCAAAGACATCCGCATTATCAACAAAGTATAATGCTCCAGCCAAAGTTCCACGACCCGCGAAACCGTACACGATTATAACCGTCCGGCTATCACTATCCTGAAAGATTTCTATAATGAACATGTCATGAGTGTCTGTCGGTGTAAGACTTGCAAGAACTTGGTCATCACTGCTTCTAAGGAAACTCATCAATCCGCTAACCTTTGCATAGTATGCGGGAGTGTTCTCGGTAGCCCTATTCAACTCATAATACTTGACCGGGCCATTCACGATTGGTCCTCCAGAGAGTACTAAAGTTCCTCCGGAAGGTACACCTGTAGGCTCACCTGTGGTTTGATCGATAAAGGCTGTGTCAGTATCCCAGCAGAAGTGGCCATTCTCCGACATACCCAGCAATACTCCACCACCTGTAGAGTCTATCCAGGCAGCATATGCGGTTCCAGCAGGTTTGTTAAGACGAACATCACCAGAGGTTCCACCAACAATGGTGTGCACATCTCCAGATAGCATCTCAATGGAGGCATAAACAGTCTCAGTTGTAGGGCAGCAGGTGGTGACGGTAACTCTAACAAGATCTACTGAGATCATGGATACGACAGTACCCCCATCTAAATTCCTGTGATAGGAATAAGCACGAACGTAAAGCTTGTTGCTGTCATCTAAATAGTTTTCAAAGTTAGAGTCAATAAATTTATCTTCCAATTGCACAGTCCATGTTCCCGCACAGGAAACGTAATGCCCCTCCACGCTGCCAAGGCTTTCGTAACCAGTATCTGTCTTAACTTGTACCCTATCATCCTCATGATCAGGCGAATTGGGATCGCCAGTGTCACCTAACTCAACTTCTATTATTATTGATGTCATATATTCTACAGGTTCATTAATTGTGAAATGATAGTTCTGTTGAGCCAAAGCCCATGGATTAGAAAGTGCTGTAGTAACATCCATTCGAGTACGTACCTGCAAAATTCTGTCGCTATCTTGAAAATCGTTAAGACCGCTAGTAATCTGCGTACCTGCTGTACTGTCGGCGTCGTAAGGTATACCTGTAGGAAAAGCTGGGACCCCCAGAGAAGTTTCTGTGGGTGCATTAGACCCCCACTCTTCTATTTCATATGCAGGATTGTCAGCAGTGTCCGGATAGTAAGTTGTTCTACCAGTAGTACATTCAGAGGTTTGTCCAGCCGTGTTTGGAATGGACATTATTGATATTAGGAATATTGAGATCAAAAGTACTGCTGCTATTTCTTTATTTATTCTACAGATCATTCTTTTGCGCAAACTCAGATGCTCAAGTAAATGACTCAATTTAATCAAACGAAAGCATGACGGTCATATGTTATATAAAATCTGCGTAATCATATTTTGTTACTATCAATCTTAGTACACTAGAATTATACAGATCTAAAATTATTACATTATCAGAATCAATATGTATAATTAATGAATATACTCGAAATGCATATTCATAGAGAAAAACAGATCTCTTGAATAACATTGATGGTGTTCGAAAGTGGAAATTTGGATACCTTATGGCAGTAGTGAGGTTGGTGTTGGAGTAAAACCTGAAAAACTGTCTGTTGTAGTGAAACCCAAGACTCAGCAACCTGTTCAAGATTTAAAAAAGGAGATAGCAAGTGCATTAGACACTGCCATAAAAAATATAAAACCAGAAAAACAAAATCGTGAAGAAATAGATATGGCAGTTATTATTGACTCATCTTTCGGTAGTCCATTCTTTGATAGCATTAACTCAATCGTAATTGAATTATGTAGACGCTTAGAAATACATAACGTGATAATCTCATGGAAAAATAGGGAAGCTGAAGTTCCAGTGCGATGAGGTATTTCAGCACCAATTTACCAGTATAGCAATATCACATAAACTACACTTAAACAAAACAATTTGATAATTTACTTTCTTATGCTCTCACCAGCTATGGCACACACACACTAGAAAATTTTTCCGTGGTTTGTCATGTGGTAAAGGTTTGTAGTGTGTGAAGGTTAAGTGAGGTTAAGGTTAACCCAATGGTGCGGTTAAACCGGTTAAGGAAGGTTGCGTTAAGATTAAGGTGAGATTAAAGTTAGGTTTACCTTGGTTGTGGTTGAGGTTAAACCAGCGTGCGCTTAATCTGTCTCGTGGCGCGTGCGCTGATTGTTAGCATGCACTTTCTTGAAATAATCCTCATGTTTAGTAAGATCTTTTTTTGAGTCATCGAAGATTTTTCCGATGACGACATTATAGGCCCAATCGATTATTCTTGTGTAGTCTCCTCTTTTTGCTTCGGGAAAAGTCTTCTGAAGATCCGACCTTAAGTCATAGATACCTGCGATTGTCCATAGGCCTTCTGCAGCGTTCGTTTTCTCGTGTTTTCTAGATACGGCCAAATATGCGTGTTGATATGTCCACCCATTGGGATTCGAATCATCGGATATGTTAGGCTTATTCTCTCGAGTCGTACTGAATAACACATTTGGAACCAAGATTCCCTCAAACCCACTCTCAAGCATCGTCAGCCAGAGATCCCAATCTTGCAGTCTCTTTATTGTTGGGTCGAAACCAGGAAATCTAGATCGTCTAATCAATGAGATTCCGCTTATGTAATTATTTTTCCTCAATTTTTCTGAATTGAAAGGTTCCATTCCGGCAATTTTTCCATCTATTTCAAAGCCACAGTAAGCATATGCCTTGTCGGGATTTGTCCTGAGAGCCTGAACCATTTTCTCTAAGAAATTATTCACAAGCCTAACATCATCATCACAGAAGAACAGAAATTCCCCGCAAGAATGTGTGAATCCATGGTTTCTGGCCATATTGGCACCCATATGTTCCTGATGTATGTATTTCGTGTTGGGAAAGTTTTTAGCTGAAAGACTATCTTGCTCGGATCCGTCATCTACAACAATGATTTCGAAATTATTGTAAGATTGACGAAATATGGTTTCTAAGTTTCTCTTCAAAGATTCAGGCCTGTTGCGTGTGACCATTATTATGCTTACGAGCCCATCTTGGCCTGGATCGGTCAATTCTTTTCCAAGCTGGATTTGATGAGTTTAATACCTTTAAAGTGTTCTTTAATTCCAGGATCAAACTGGGCAGGCGAGACTGATGGTCAAATCAGTGTTTAGTTACGGACGTTTCCATAGAATTTGGCCATCCACAGATAGATCAGGTAACGTCTATGTGACGGTAAGTGCTATTCGATCTTTTGTGAAGCCGTTCTGCAAGCTTTTCAGATCAGAGGATATGGGTCACTCTTGGATCGAATTGGCTGATTTCTTCCGAATAGGTGAAAAGAATTCAACGACCGGTCAGCCTTTCATTTTGACAGATGGAACGATCTTAGTTCCTGTTTGGGATTACCGTTATTATCAGTTTGGCAGAACAGGTTTAGCCATTTATCGAAGTGGTGATGATGGATCAAGTTGGGAGAGAGTATATGAAAACCCCTTTGGTACTTATGCTAATCATTTCTTTGAAGGAGAATGTAAAGAAGAGATTTACCTTTGCGCCGGGATGGGGGGAGGAGGGCTTGAAG
>JBAUBP010000104.1:0-1963 GCA_049676905.1 Bathyarchaeia archaeon | reverse complement strand
TACCACGACGTTTTTTTGGCTCAGAAATCATGTCTACTGCAATTTCTCTTATCTTATCTCTCATTTCGTATGGTACTGCATCAATATCTTTTCTAAGTTTTTCAGCGGAATCCATTACATTAGAAATTATATTTGATGTCTTCCTTCTTGGCATTTTACATCTAACATAGATGAAATTGATAAATAAATTAAGCTTTTCGTTATTATTTTAATTCAAACTCAAAGATTTTTATCCAAATAATGATTTTAAAAAAATATATAATATTGGTTATAGCAAGGATAAATGAACTAATTCTAACAGTATGTATTTTGGTAATGCACCTTTTTCTATTTCGCCTATATTTAATAAATTAGTTTTTTGAAAATAATAATAAAATAATAATTCTAAATAGCATTTAGCTAGCTAAAACAAAGAAAATAATTACAGCAAATAGCGCTCCTACGGTAGTTGCCATTAAGTTAACCATATTATTATCAATATAGCGAGAGCCTCTAACTCTGATAGTTTTATTTCCACAATGTTTTTTATTTTCAGTAACATTTTGGCATATTTTACATTTGAACATACCCTGAATAGTAGCGCCAATAAAACTATCAAAAGTACAACCTATCAATCCCGAAATAACTGCAGCTAATAGAATCATTTCATTACCATGATTTCCTATTTTTAAAAGCAAAACAGAAACTCCTATAATTAAACCTCCAAGAAGAGTTCCCATCTCACCCATTGGAGAGATTCCTCCTGAAGTTCCAGCTGGAACTTCCTTTCGAAGATTTGTGATCAACCTAGGTTTATCTTTATTGAGAAGACCAATCTCAGTAGCAAGAGTATCTGCAGTTGCTGTAGATACTGCACCAATAAATCCAAATAAAAAAACTCCTAAAGAAGAAAAGCCCCCAGCTACAGCAAATAAAGTCGCGACAACTCCATTTGCAATGATATTCGGCCATGCTCTGGCTCCACCTTTCTCCTGGGCGAAACCCTTTCTTCTTTTAATTTCATATTTGTACTTAGTAAATTGAGCTGCAACTGCATGAAAGATTAGAATAATTACAAACCACTTCCATCCTTCGGGGGGGAATACAAATATCAGAACACCTATGAAGAAAGCAGCAATTAGACCTGAAAAGCTAACAAATTTCAATTTAAATGAGACTGCACCTAAGATTGAGCAAACAAGTACAGCCTGTACCAATGTGAAAATATTGATTCCCACTAGACTATCAGCCACGAGCTGATAATCATCAAACCTTTATTTTTAATTTTGGTGTAAAAATTGAAGAACCTTTTATGAGATAGTTTCATTAACATAATTGAGAACGTAGGATCCATGATTTCTTTTTTTGATGTAGGCTTGGTATTACTTGTATACATAATTGTTCTTTTTATAATAATAATCTCTGAATGCTTCAGAAAAAAGTTTCAACTCAGTTCGAAAGTTACTAGGCATGCTATACATCTTTTTTCCGGAGACAATATGCTTCTTTTACCTTTCTTTTCAGCACTAATTTATCCCTTAACAATCCCTATCGGCCTAGCTTTATTGACACTTTATTCTTTTCGTCGCCGTAAAAAAAGCATAATGTCTAGAACAATGATAGTAAATGAATATGATAAATATCATGCTTATGGCCCACTCTATTACATATTATCAATAATCATACTTCTAATCATAGCTTGGAATATTCGCCATATCGCTATGGCTGCTGTAATGATAATGGCATGGGGAGATGGTGCTGCATCAGTTCTGGGCCCTCGATTCAAGAGGAGACATCTCTATCCAAATTCCAGTAAGAGCCTCGAGGGGTCTATTGCAATGTTCATCTTCGCTATGTTGGGTGCCTCATTGGCTATGATAATTGCTCTGCAATCTGGCTTGATAGTCTCATCAATTACAATATTATTGATTGTTTCCTTTATGGGAGCATTAATTGGAACGATTTCAGAAGGCTGCTCTATAGG
>JBAUBP010000103.1:0-2147 GCA_049676905.1 Bathyarchaeia archaeon | reverse complement strand
TGTGGGATGGGAAAGCAGCCGATAGAATAGTTAATATTTTAGAAAGTAAATTTTAGACTTTGTCCCAAAGTTGCTTAGTGATGAATCTCCACAGCTCGATAGTGAATTAAAAAGTGACGAAAAGAATCTAGCGATGAAAAGGATTTATTTGCGCTTATTTTCATATCTTGTCCTATTAATTGTAGTATCGGTTTCTGTCTATGGGCAAAGTTATCGGACATTCGGGTCTGAGCTGGCGGAAATTGAGCAAAATGCAAGATGGCGATTCGGTCCTTTCAGAATTTATGCTTCAGCTCAATTTAGAAATGTCGGATACGATAATAATATTTATCAGATGAGTAAAGAAGATGATCCAATCGGTGACTACACAACCACGGTGTCTCTCCCCTTCACCTTTTATCTTCCTTATAGGAATTGGATGATCGCTTATTTAGACATCAGCCCGGGCTATGACTTTTATTTGCATGAGAAACAACAGAACGGATTAAACTACAGCTATTCTCCCGGAGTCAGGTTCCTTTTTCTCAACCGGTTTGTATTATCCGGAAGTCATCAACAGCAGAAGCAAAAGCAGAGGCCAACCGTTGAGTTTGATGAAAGGATTTATGTAGAATCGGATGGGTATAATGCCAGCCTTTTTTATGAGACAGCCCGCATGACGGCCATAGGTTTTACCGGCAGTGTAAGGAATATACGCTACGAAGATATCGAAGGTGATTTCAGCTACTCGACCGCGCTAAATCATGAGCAGAGTACAGGAAATATTGAGTTTTACTACAGAATTTTTACAGAGAGCGATTTTTTCTTGACTGCCGGATATGCCGACTATATCTTCGAAAACCCTGAGTCTCAGTGGCGTGATTCCTACTCCTATGAAGTTATCTCCGGGATTAGATTCCCTCTTTTGGGAAGGGCAAGAGGAATCCTCTCCCTTGGTTATAGATGGCTTGTCAATAAGGCAGACCAAAAAAGCCGATTTTCTGGACTTATTGGAGATACAAGGCTTGATTTTAGATTGAATCGGTTTAATTTGCGATTTCAGTTTGCTAGAGACTTTCAATTTTCTTATCAAAGCACAAGTTTGTATTTCATAGGAAATCGGATTGGCTCTGGGCTATCATTTTATCTGACAGAATTCATAAGGCTCGATTATGATTTTAGCTACGGAAAGACTGAATATAATGAGGAGCTTATTCAATCGCCAGATGGAGGATTTGAAGAAAATATAAGAATGGATACATATCTAACACATTCGGCAGGGCTTGTTTTCAGGATAAAAAGAAACATCGGGATCGGATTGACAGCGACTTATTGGGAGAGGGATTCCAATATTTTGGGAGTGAGGAGGACAAGGGGGTTTATCGGCGGCTATCTAACATACGATTTTTAATTTACTCAATTCGATTAAAATTATGAAATACGTCCTTTTTTTCTTGATTGCTGCTGGGATATCATTCGCCATTACTCCGCTTATTCGTTTATTGGCAAAAAAAGCAGATATTTATGATATCCCTTCAGAACGCAAGATCCACAGCCAACCTGTTCCTCTTCTTGGGGGAATACCTATCTTTATCGCCTTCAATCTCACTTTATTAATAGGATATCTTATTCATAATATTTATATCGAGGAATTTCTATCTTCGAATTGGAAGTCTTTACTATTTTGTCAAATTATAATCCTGGCCATAGGAATTTATGATGATATTAAAAGACTTGAGCCGGGAATTAAATTTCTTCTTCAGATTTTGGTAGGAGTGCTCCTTGTCATTTCCGGATTCGGCATTCAGAACATAAGCAATCCTATTACAGGGCATACTATTCATCTCGGTTTCCTCTCGATTTTTATAACTATATTATGGGTTGTTGGAATCACCAATGCTTTGAATCTGATCGATGGGTTGGATGGTCTGGCAGCGGGAACATCTCTGATCGCCAGCATAACCATTTTTACGATAGCTTTTTTTAATCAAAATATAGGAATTGCGCTCATTGCACTGATTATTGCAGGTGCGATCCTAGGCTTTTTGAAGTACAATTTCCACCCAGCCAAAATTTTTCTCGGTGATTCCGGAAGTCTTTTGTTGGGTTTTCTGCTTGCCGTTTTTTCGATCAGAGGCTCTTCAAAGGGGGCGATTCTCGTTACTGTT
>JBAUBP010000102.1:0-2390 GCA_049676905.1 Bathyarchaeia archaeon | reverse complement strand
TTTGGTTTCTGTTGATATTGAAGATACTTTCGCAGAAGCCTTTCCAATGATAGTTGGAAGAATTTTAATAACTGCTGAGAGTGAGAAATGGGCTCAACAGGCCGCTATCAGTGCGACAGGTTTTGCTTCTTCCATAATTATGTCTCCCGCTGAGGCGGGTATTGAAGGTGTAACAGTTCCCCCAGATAAAACGCCAGACGGAAGACCGGGAGTCAATATCCAAATATATCATAGAACTGGTCACGAATTCAAATCTCAGATGCTCACTCGAATTGGTCAATGCATTCTGACATGTCCGACTACTGCTGCATTTGATTCCATTTATGGTGCCAAAAAACGTCTTAAGATTGGTAGAGCAATTCGACTTTTTGGTGATGGTTATCAAAAGAAGGATACGCTCGGAGATAGGACGATCTGGAGAATACCGGTAATGGAAGGGGAATTCATTATTGAGGACAAGTTTGGTGTTCGGCGTGGAGTGGCTGGAGGAAATCTGTTAATAATGGCGGATACTTTGAAAAATGCTCTTTCTGCGACTGAAAGTGCCGTTACCGCAATTAGATCTGTTGAAGGAGTTGTAACTACTTTTCCTGGTGGAATATGTCGTTCAGGTTCAAAAGTTGGTTCAAATAAGTATAAATTGCCTGCGTCAACGAATCATCCGTTTTGTCCTGCTATTCGTGGAAGCATAGAAAACTCTAAAGTCCCAGACGGAGTTGGGAGCATATATGAAATTGTTTTCAATGGAATTGATCTTACATGTCTTAAGAAATCGATGGCTGAGGGAGTAAAGGCTGCATCTTCAGCTGAGGGTGTAGTAAAAATTTCCGCTGTCAATTTCGGAGGAAAGCTCGGGCCTTATAAAATATCTCTTCGAGAAGGTCTTTAATTATCAAGTTTCTTTTTAGCGTGCACCTCAAAATATAAAATTTGATCATAATTCTTTACATCATATCAATGTCTTTAGTTTGTCCCACATTGTGCACCAATGATTCTGGAAATATTTCATTAAAGATTTTGAAATAAAGTAGTTCTTCTTTGGATCGTACTCTTGAATCGGGTTGATACTTTTCAAATTCTATATCAGAAATTTGCTTTTCAGCAAATCGTTTAAGAAAATGTATGGATCCTGCGCCTTCCGAGAATTTTTCTTTGCGACGTGAAACTACGAATTCAGGTAGAATCTCTTTGAAACCATTTCGTAGAATCCACTTTTCTGTTTGATCCGAACCAAACTTATGCTCTAGTGGAATACTGGAAGCCACATTGATTAAATCAATATCAAGAAACGGAACTCTACCTTCGATTGAATGCGCCATTGTCATTCGGTCACATCTCTGCAAATTCAAGTTATGAAGACTGCTTGTGATTCGCCATAATTCATTGTAAAGTTCATTTCCATGAAGACCTTTTGGAGTTGTATAAGAAAGCTGAGGTAAGATTCGATACAACAAACATAACAAACAAGTTTATCAACGTATTAGAAAAGATTGTTAAACGCTCCGATTTCTACCGAAAAGAATATGATAAAAAAGCATTAGGGATTACCAAACCCTTTTTTCCAAACAGTTTTCGAATCATAAGGACAAAATTATTTGCGTTGCTTTTACTCATATTACTGATCGGAATCTTATCAACATATTTTATGACACCTAACATCTAGTAAAATAGATCTGGATCTAATACGCATACTTCAAGAAGACTCGAGCATTTCTTAAAGGGAATATTGATGAAGAATTACGAATTAGCACGCACTTACCAAATGATTTTATGATATTCTTTTAATATATGAAAATTGCATATTAAATCTATAATTTGTTAGAATACCATATTAACAAAGTCTACATAATACGAAAATCTTATATTTCTTTACGAAATAATCATGACAGGTGAAAAAGTCCCTAGAATTGGTAAGCCACTCTTAAACCATTGCGAAAGTGTGACAAGAATTATTCTGAGGATTAATGTTTAAACAATCTCTGCTCTGGCTGGCACAAACATATGAATCGCACTAATGACATGGACCTTTTCACCAAGAGAGGAACAAATAGACGATTTAATGTCCACATTTTTCAATTATTCAAGGAGGTGTATTTTATGGGAAAGTCTAAAATGAGTAAAAAGAAAAAAGCGAAAGAAAAACCTGATTGAATCTAAACCGAGACTTATCTGACATCATACACCTTTTCCTCCAGTTAGAGTGGCTTGCCAAAAAAATCAAACTGTAAAAAATTCCACAAAAATCGATTATATAGATCAAATGGTGATGTAACATCAAAGCTCTAATTCTTGCTGCGGGTGATGGAACAAGAATAAATTTGGTTCAGCCAAAAGTATTGATTCCTGTCCTTGGAGTACCCCTAATCCAAAGAACAATTTCAGTACTCAAG
>JBAUBP010000101.1:0-5152 GCA_049676905.1 Bathyarchaeia archaeon | reverse complement strand
AGAGAAAAACGACAAGTGCAAACGAATTACAATGATTTCCAATAAGTATGTTATGTGGCTTCTAGTTGTAAGAAGGGCGAAAATTAGGCGTTGGATGGTTGTACCGCAATCGTCATACAGAACTTTTATATATTTTGTTCTTCATTTTAGGAACAAAAGAGGACTATAGATGTTCGGTTCAGAGATGCAACTGCTAGAACTCTGCTCTAAGAAGCAACTTGGCATACGCGAGATTCTTACCATCCTAGGCGGCAGCCACACAAGCAAAATGCGCCTAATAAAAGAGTTGGAGAGGTTTGGAGCATTGGAGTTGACGCAACGTCCAAATGGCCGAGGCAGGCCAAAGAAGATCGCAATGCTCTCCCCTCTAGGAGTTATGATACTTGAGAGTTTACATGCAATTAATGGCATGATGGTCAAGATGAACGACAATGACATACGTACTGCGCTAGAACAACTGAGATTAAGGAACAAGATCATCGACTCCGGCATCGACCCTTACGAGAGGTTTATCGAGATGAATGAGATTGCCCTCAATATCAGAAACTCTGCAGAATCTAGCACAAGTACTTGATAGGTCACATGTAGACTACATGTTGATTGGCGGATACGCGCTACCCGCATACGGCCTAATCAGAGCAACCGTTGACATCGCCATCGCTATGAACTCAAAGGATCCAATGCAACTCAAGAAAGAACTCGAAAACGCTGGTTTCCAAGTATCCTCCTTCACACAAGACACACCCTGCTTCATTCTGACAAACATAAAGACCGTCACAGAGATTGAGGTATGGCTTAAACCCGATGGGATAACCTTGGATGCAGAGTGTCTCAGAAGAAGACAAAAAGTCAACATAACAGAATCCAAGTTTTGGATAATCGGACCTGAAGACTTCATAGTCAACAAGCTCGCAAGAAGAGACAGAAGAAATCAAGATGAAGTCGATGTCCTCAGCGTACTTGAGAATAACAAGTTGAAACTAGATATTGATTACCTATATGCTGTTGCTGAGAGGGCCAGCGTTCTCCCTCTACTTAAGGCACTTCAAAAAAAGGCAAAACAAAAATTGATCTGACTGTACCTGATCGATGAGTCACTCAGCCAATACAATACCACTATAGTCAAGGACGCCCGAAACTAACGTAGCAAGAGCTTAACGAAAACAAACTGATTAATATAAAACGCATTTCTGTTTAGGCCTATTAGGAGAATTAATTCGTGGAAAAATCTGAGTCTGTGTCACGTCATAAACTTAAAAGGACACTTGAAAGCCTTGCTTCCAAAGAAGGACGAGGAACTGAACTAATTTCAATATACGTTCCTCCAAATAGGCAAATCCATGAAGTCACAGCGAATCTTAGGGAAGAACATGGAACAGCATCCAACATCAAATCTCGAACTACAAAAAAGAATGTCCAAGATGCTATCGAAAGAGTTATTCAAAGACTTAAACTCTTTAAAAAACCACCACCAACTGGACTAGTCATGTTCTGTGGCGCCATTCCACGGAACGGCCCAGGCTCAGAGCGCATGGAGATCTTTGTGTTAGAGCCGCCTAAACCCATCAACGTGTACTTCTATCGCTGCGACAACAGATTCCATCTCGAGCCCCTCATGGATATCCTAAGAGAGAAAGAAACCTTCGGCATTATCTTGATTGATTCAAATGACGCCACATTGGCGACACTTAGGGGAAGAAGAATGGAAATCATGAAAGAAATGACTTCAGGAGTTCCAGGCAAACATCGGGCCGGTGGGCAATCAGCACGAAGATTCGAAAGAATAAGAGATGCCGCAGTCAACGAATATTTTAAGAGAGTTGGAAAGCACTCATACAATATTTTCGGTCAATTGAAAGACCTTAAGGGCATTATTATTGGCGGACCTGGCCCGACAAAACATAGTTTCGAGGAAGGAGACTACCTCAACTATATGATCAAAGACAAAATTATTGCATCGATTGATACATCATATGTTGGATCAAATGGAGTTAAAGAGATAATATCAAAGAGTGGAGAGATACTTCGAGGAGTCCGATATTCGGAAGAAAAAAAACTCGTTCAAAAATTTCTTTACGAACTGGGCCACGAAACTGGAAAAGCATCATATGGCGAAAATGAAGTCCGTGGCTATCTCAAAGAAGGTCTTGTAGACATTCTATTTTTAAGTGAAAAACTTAACATGACACATCTTAAAATTAAATGCACAAACTGCGAATATATGGAGGACCGACTAGTAGATCCTCGAGATCTAATTGGACTTGAAAAACAGATATCACAAAATCAATGTCCAAAGTGTTTAAACCAAAATCTAATCATTGATACCACAAAAGATCTAATAGACGAACTAGTAGATGAAGCTGAGAGAACAGGAACTGAAACTCAAGTAATCTCAGCAGACACAGATGAAGGAGTAATGTTAAAAGACTCATTTGGTGGAATAGCAGCCATATTACGATATGGGAAAAGCTAGATTTCCACTACAACACAAATATTTTGAAAAAATAAAGTTGCAAATTAATTCAATTAAGTATGAATATTCCTGAGGGGATTTTAACTGAAGTCTGATTCTATTGAACAGAAAATATTAGAATTCATAGCAGCAGTTGGAAAACTAAAGAATCTTCCTAGGACAGGGTGGAGGGAGAAAGCAGCGATAAGTGCACCTGAATCTGTAGCTGAACACATGTATAGAACTGCAGTTATTTCGATGATATTAGGTGATCTTGAAAAATTAGATACTGAAAAGATCATAAAAATGGCTCTTATTGATGATTTACCCGAGTCTGTGATGGGAGATCTTACACCAACACAGAAAAAAACCCTTGGATTAGCATCTGTAAAACGTCAGGAAGAAAAGGCGCTAAGACAACTACTTTCATTGTTACCTAAAACGCTCTCAAATGAATATTTAGCGATTTGGAAAGAGGCACAGTCTCAGAGATCTAGAGAAGCGAAACTTGTCAAAAGCTCTGATAAGTTAGAAATGGCTATACAAGCCCAAGAATATAAAAATCAGATGCATGAACCTAAAAATCTGGACGAGTTCATAAAATCGGCAGAAAAAAGTATGAGAGTTGAGATTGTCGAGAAGATTTTTCATATTCTAAAGGAGAAACCGAAAATTTTTTACGGTCAAAGTTGAGTTAGTCGCAAAGGATATTGTCTGCATAATTAAATCTCATGGATGCCTGATTATTGATACCAGTTGTTATTGCAAATGAAATTTTACAAAGGATCAGATCTGAAATTGATGTACCTCATGAACAGATAGGTCTGTTGATTGGAGAACTCTCTGATAATCAACTAGTTATTAATGATGCCATAAGCGGAACATCAAGTGCTACTAGATCTTTGTCTATTCTCTCTTCAGAAATTCTAGCCGAGGTTGCTGACGACATACTAAATGGCCGAATTAACGGAAGAATAATAGGTTGGTATCATTCACATCTGGGTAGCGGAGTGTTTATGTCAGCAATAGATATAGAGACTCACTCTCGCCTACTTCAGTTCTCGAATGATGTCATAGCAATGGTTATGGATTCTGTCACAAATCAATTTGGAATATTTATTTACGATGCACAATCTGGGGGTCTAGTACAACTTCCAGAAGAGTATATCTCAATAGTTTAGCAGCGCGCGCTGTCAGAATCTTTTCTGAATAAAATTAGACTCTTCTTCCTCGCCTA
This sequence comes from Bathyarchaeia archaeon, assembly GCA_049676905.1. Lineage (GTDB taxonomy): Archaea > Thermoproteota > Bathyarchaeia > 40CM-2-53-6 > RBG-13-38-9 > RBG-13-38-9. The sequence continues at coordinate 1,463 of JBAUBP010000101.1, read as the reverse complement.
CCACCTGGACGACGTGTGCCATCATGTGGAACAGGAGTTACATCCTCTATCCTACCGATTCTGAAACCTGAACGTGCTAGGCTTCTTATCGCGGCCTGCGCTCCTGGTCCAGGTGTCCTTGCACCGTGTCCTCCTGGAGCTCTAACCCTGATATGAATTGCCGATATACCTCGATCCTTAGCTGTTTGAGCAGCAACTGCAGCGGACCGCATGGCAGCATAAGGTGATCCTTGCAAACGAGCAGCTTTGACATGTCTCCCTCCTGAACTCAATGCAACTGTTTCTGCACCACTCAGATCTGTTATATGAACTATCGTATTGTTAAATGAAGAGTAAACATTTGCAATTCCCCATCGCTCACTTTTTTTATCAGACAGAGCTTTACACCTTTGTACGCAGTAGTAGGCAGAGAATCTTAAGATTTCTATTTAAGGATTGTTTAATCGATGAGCTTAATAAACAAATTAGGATGCACTTCTGATAATGCTTCAGCCTAAAGGAAAAGAAAAGACTCAAACGTCCATTAGAATCATTGAATTTGAACTACGACATCTAGAAAAGATATGTGAGATTGAGAATTCAAGTTTTCCAGACCCATTCTCTGACCGCTATCTTGCAGATCTTGGGAAGCTCTATTCCGAGACATTTCTGATTGCAGAAAGGAATTATGAGGCTATAGGATATATCGTGGCGAAAACCGATTGCTCGAGAGCTCACATTTTATCAATTGCTGTTGAGAACAACTGGAGAAGAAAACGAATAGGATTCATTCTTTTGCAGATGCTGATCATTAAACTCAAATCCAAAAAGATTAATGAAATAATTCTTGAAGTAGAAAAAAACAATATTCCTGCAAAAACACTGTATGAAAGAGTAGGTTTCAAACGGATTAAGGAAATTAAGAATTACTACCTAAATGGTGAAGATGCTTTAGTCTATTACTTTAGAATTTGAAAATTACAATTCAATCTATTAGTTATAGTGTGCATTGAAATTTTCATGCCACAATTTCAAAATTTGTAGTGCTCTACCTAATGTCGCTGAAAGTCAATGTTTTTAAGTCAACAGGCTTCTTAGCTATATTCGATATACGATCTCCTACAACGATAGATATTTTCTGTTCTTCAGCTATATCTAGGAGTCTTTGCGTAATTATACCATCAAATACTACTGCGTGAGCTCCTTTAGATCCCTTAAGCTTTTCTGCAAGTTCACTGACAGGAATCCTTTTTATTTCAGCTCCTTTTCCATCGAAGATAATGGCCTCAAGTGTTTCTCTCAATGTATTCACTGCCTGCACTATGAATTGCGGTTGTGGAGGGGCCGTCGGTCGAACTGTTGTTTGTTGATTACCAGCTTGAACTTTTTCTCTGAGACATCTCATAATTTCTTTTGGAGTTAGATCCTCAACCTCTTTTCTAGGAGGAGCTCTGGCTACATAGTCTAGTTCAGCTACCTGTATC
>JBAUBP010000100.1:0-2668 GCA_049676905.1 Bathyarchaeia archaeon | reverse complement strand
ATACAATGCCCTTTGAAAATTCTATTTACAATCCCCAACTAATACGAAAGAGAATATTATTTTGTCTCAATTCATTACAAGTTAACTCAAAAAAACTTAAAATAATAAGGTGTTTCTAAATGAAAATCTGTATTACAACTAGAACTTCTATCGATTCAAGTACTGAACCCCAAGAACTGTTGAATTCACAAGTTGATCCGAGATTTGGAAGATGTGAAAGTTTTGTAATCATTAATACAGAAAACATGGAGATGGAGGTAATACCTAATACTAGTGCTCAAACTGCTCATGGTGCAGGAGTTCAAGCGGCTCAGACAATAGCTAATCAAAACGTCGAAGTTGTCATAACCGGCAAGGTTGGACCTAATGCTTATGAAGTTCTATCTACGTCGGGCATAAAAATTGTGACCGGAGCTGTAGGCACAATCGGACAGGTAATTGAACAATATAAATCTGGACAACTACAAGAAGACTCAAAGCATCCTAATGTTTCAAGTCACTTTGGACAAGACATGAAGAGCGTACTCCCATACTCAAAAACAAAATCAATAGAAAATCTTTCACTGGAAGATGAATTATCAGCTCTTGAAGAAGATAAAAATAAACTTGCTGACGAACTTGAAAGTGTAAAGGCCAGAATTAAAGAGCTAAAAGATCTTGCTGAAAAAAATTCATAGATTCTATACAAAAATAAACTGCTTCAGGGTTGTTTTATTAATGAAATAGGTATACGAGAATTATTATAGATCAAGAAAGTTAAGAGATTAATATCGAACCGCATCTTTAAAGTAATTATTAAATTTTTTTAATAATGACATAAGTGAAAAACTATGCCCAGACACCGAAAGTATTGGTGTAGAAGATTTGGTTCAGGACCTGGACGTCCAATGAAACCAAGATTCATAGGAATGGTGCCAGACGCTAATCGTTTCAGTCCTGCAATTCCAGGTAGACGCAGATGCGTGAAGGATCCTATAATAATGAATTACGATGAGTTGGAAGCACTCCGTCTAATTGATTATCAGGGTCTTACACAGGAAGAGGCGGCTAAAAGGATGAAGATTTCGAGGGGTACGGTTTGGCGTTGTTTGGATAGTGCAAGAAAAAAGATAGTTGCTATGCTTATAGAAAATCGAGAACTTGTTATTGATGAAGGTAATTAAATATCGAAAGATTTAATATTATGTGCGATAGCACATAACCACGATGAACAATGTCTAAGCACGCTCCAAATCGATATAAACTTTGGATGGTTTGACGATGATAAAAATAGCCATTCCTATTGAAGATTTGCTTGAAGAGAACTCAGTGATTTGCCCTCATTTCGGTAGGGCTCCTAATTTCGCAATAGTTGAGTTAAAAGAAAATAAAATTTTAAGCTCTATTTCCTATGTGAAGAATACTGGCGAGCATTTCGGTGGACACAGTAAAGCAATGACACTTGTATCTGACCTCAAACCTGATGTTCTTGTGGTAAAAGGCGTGGGTCCAAGAGGTCTTCAAGCATTTCAGAGCATGGGCGTATCAGTTATGACAGGAGATGTAAATACTGTTGGAGAGGCAATAGCTGGTTATACAAATTGTAGATTAGTTGAACTCACAGAGGGCTGTAATGAAGGCAGACATCATGCTGATTGTGGTGCTGAGCACGCGTTAAGGTAAGATAGAAGAGAGCGTTAATGGGGATAGATCCTGATAAGAGAACTGACTTGAAAAAGTCTAGCGATCTTACTGAAGCAAAAATGGATATCGCTGAAAATGAAAAACTGCTCAGAACTAGAATGTCAAAGGTAAAGCATAAGATCGCAATTATTAGCGGTAAAGGAGGGGTTGGGAAGAGCGTTATAACTGCTAATTTAGCTATCGCCTTCTCTTTGCATGGACACGCCAAGAAGGTTGGCATATTGGATGCAGATATTCATGGTCCATGCATCCCCAAGATGCTTGGTATCAGAGGAAAACATCTCCAGGGAGGACCTTTGGGTGCATTCCCTGTATCAGGGCCTCTTGGAGTTAAGGTAGTCTCTATGGATTTCTTACTTCCAAAAGATGAAACGCCAGTGATCTGGCGTGGTCCACTTAAGATGTCTGCTATAAGACAATTCCTATCTGAGATAGTTTGGGGTGAGTTGGATTTTCTATTCATTGACCTTCCCCCTGGAACAGGTGACGAGTCACTTAGTGCCATGCAACTTCTTCCTGAAATGGATGGCGTAGTTATTGTTACAATTCCATCAGAGGTTTCGCAAGTTGTAGTGAAAAAAGCTGTAACATTTGCTCGCCAACTGAACATCCCAATAATAGGCATAATAGAGAATATGAGTGGGTTCCTCTGTCCTCAGTGTGGAGAAAAATATGACATCTTCGAATCTGGAGGAGGAAAGAAAATATCAGATGATCTGACCGTTCCGTTTTTAGGAAGTATTCCAATAGACCCTATGATCTGTAAAGATTCAGATAAAGGCAATCCATTCGTGATCGAACACTCAAAATCTTCTGCTGCAGAGGCATTTATGAATATAGTTGAGAAGATTGAAACCTTCTTAAAAGAGAAAAAGAACAGAGAAGAGACACTTGCGATCAAGAGCTCTAAAAAACATGGCGGCTAGGATATAACGTCCATTTCAAAACAGAAATTAGCATTTAAATTGGTGCGTATTTTCTCTAT
>JBAUBP010000099.1:0-2409 GCA_049676905.1 Bathyarchaeia archaeon | reverse complement strand
AGTCGTGGCTGGACTGATCATAGCAGTATCAGCTGTAATAATTAAGAAAAGAAAGTAAGATCTAAACAGTTTTTATCAAAGGTTTCTAGCGCACGCGCACGAGCATATACCGACTCGAAACATGAATTCTGCAGCGGATTCTATGAGAGTCGACTGAAGATCGAGATGGGTATGTGGAAGAAAGGAGAAATAGTTCGGCTCTTTAGCGCGCGCGGAGTGGGATTTGCGCACCAATTTACCAGTATAAGCCCTATCACGTATTTACAGACTCCCCAGATTAAAATCTCCATTGATCAGACAATAATCAGAAATAAAAAAATCTCAGTAATGATAGGCTCGACGGGATACTGTCCCTCAATAACACAGGGATAAATTGATTTCTTCAAGAAAAAAGAAAGCATATTAGATGAAATGTTAATCCTCATGCAGTGTTTAATGTGCTGAGGTACGAGTGATCCAAACGATTCAACTTCCAGTATATGCCGACAGATGGATAATTTTAAACTTGCTTAGAACGTTCAGTGGGCGATGATATTCCTTAATTTGGATATATATGCAGGGTTTCTGTTGCCCCTGCTTATTTTCACAGCGCGGATTATAGATGTTAGTTTAGGAACCGTTCGGATCATCCTTGTTTCGAAAGGACTGAAACATTTCGCTCCGCTATTTGGTTTTTTCGAAGTTCTAATTTGGCTTCTTGCTATTGCACAAATAATGAAAGATCTAACGAATATTTTCCTTTATATTGCGTATGCTGGCGGTTTTGCCATGGGAACCTTCGTAGGTATTCAATTTGAGAATAGATTATCCTTGGGTAAGGTTGTTGTTCGAATTATCACTAGAAAAGAAGCTTCTGAACTAATTCAACTTCTCAAGACTCACCATCATGGATTTACAGTTGCTGATGCAGAAGGGCCAGGGGGTCGCGTCCATATCATTTATACTATTATAGATCGTCACGATCTATCGGAAGTTGTAGATGATATCAGACGATTCAATCCACACGCTTTCTACACAATAGAAGATGTCAGATTTGCGTCTGAAGAAATATTTCCCATACACAAACCATGGTATGAAAAATTACATCCCATATCATTTAGGTCAATTCGACAACGCAAATAATCAACCAAGCATCTGTCGGTTCTAATCCAATGATGCCCAGTATTAGAATCACTAGTGCGCGCTGGCCTAAGGTAGCACTTTCAAAATGAGAACTAGAAACAGTACCCTGATTTCCCTCTATCTTAGATTCCTGACAATATGCATTACCAATAGTGAAAAAGGATATTGTGAATCAAAGAAATATCATAACAACGAGTTGTTTTGAATTAGCAATTAAATCCCTGTAAGGTTTGTTATGGATAATTCTTGGATTCATATTTCTCAAGCTCTATTAATGCAATGAATCATAAAAGTTACACGCGAAATGTTATGAGGGATGGGATTCGTGCACCAATTTACCAGTATAGCGTACTCAACGGGATACTGTCCCGAAATATCACATTGATAAACTAGCTTCAATCACACAAATCTAAAAGCTCAATTCTGGATGCTCTCACCAGCTAAGGCACACACACAATAAAAAAAATGAGTGAAGAACTTATTTTATCCCTGTTGTTTGGGCCACTTCCATGCATACCAGACGATTAATATTACAATCAATACCGTTGAAACAACAAGTAAAAATTGGTGTGCTGATGAGCGTGCAACTGGACAACCGAATAGATGGATGACATTCAGAATTACGAAAATTACACCTATAATCATATTTGCCTTCCGATTCAATGCATCCTCTAAAGTCACGGATAGAAACGCCATTACAAATGGAATCAATAACAATATCGCCCAGAACAATAATGTGCCGGGTTGTTTCATTATCGACTGAAATACCTGTGACTCTTCGGGTGAAATAATTACATAGTGAGCCAAACTTGCAACGGCCATAAAGATCCATAAAATCGCGATTCTAATTTTTAAAATCGAACTATCCAAAATTCATCTCTCTTCCTAAATATTTAATCTAATAATAAATGAGAAAAAACTAGCTATGAGATGTCACCTGCAACAATTCCGGCAATTAATCCTGCTATTGCACCTATCTTCCAGGAATCAGTCAATTCTCATCCAAAGAGCATTGGTATTATCATATGTTGTAATTAAGAATTGGTAATGTTGAGGAATCCGGTCATCGAAGTCACGCTTTCATGTTCGGATCCCCACAGTTTCTAGCGCGTCACAAAAAAATCTTTGATCCATATTTTTTTATATCTGCGTGTGTCATGATTTATACCGTTGGTTGTAATGCTTAGATTGCATAAGTTTCTCATTCCAGCTCTACTTGTTGGACTGCTAATTATCGGATTCAGTAAGCCAGTAACAGGACAGGTTGGACCTCCAAACCTAATGGTG
>JBAUBP010000098.1:0-13410 GCA_049676905.1 Bathyarchaeia archaeon | reverse complement strand
CCTATATTCTGTTTGATATTCTGAGTTTTCTGCACCAAATCTTTTTTCTTTAGATCTTCAAGAAGGCTTTGCTTTGCCTTATTCAATGTAAGGCCTTTATATTTTCCACCTTCCTCACTTATGTGACCATCTTCAGTTACAAGTTGAACTATAGGTAGATTGTATTTTTTCTGCCATTTTACATCAGTTTTGTCCCCGAAAGTACAGACCATTACTACTCCAGTTCCAAACTCTAGGTCAACATCTTCATCAGCAAGTATCTTGACTTTACTTTCGAGGAGTGGGATTTCTATTTCGTTACCAATGTAGGAGTCGTATCTATTATCATTGGGGTTTACAGCCACAGCGACGCAAGCCGGAAGAAGTTCTGGCCGCGTTGTTGCAATAAGGAGCTTGTTTTTTTCACTACCAAATATTATGGAGGTGAGCTCGCTTTCACGTTCCATATATGTTACTTCAGCTTCAGCTATTGCGGTCTCACATCTCGGACACCAATTGACTGGATGTTCTCCTTTATAGATGTAACCGTTCTTGTAAAGGATGAGAAAAGAGAGTTGAGTTGCACCATAATATCTTGTGTCCATCGTTTTATACTCTAGGTTCCAGTCCATGGAGTAACCCATGGCTTTCATAGCTTTCTTCATTTTCTCAATGAACTCATTTGTCATCTTGATGCATAGATCTTTGAATTCTTTAACTGGAATGTCCCGTTTTCTAATCTTATGCGCCTTTTCAGCTCTGACTTCAGTTGGTAATCCATGACAATCCCAACCTTGCGGGAAATGCACATTGAATCCCTTCATTCGTTTGTATCTAGCTACGAAATCAAAATAGCACCAGTTTAATGCATTGCCCATATGGAATTCTCCACTGGGGTATGGTGGAGGGGTATCGATACTATAGGTTGGTCGATTTAGATCATCAGGATCGAAATTGTATATTTCCCATTGACTCCATATTTTTTGCCACTTGTCCTCTGTCTCAGAAGGTTTGTATGTCTTTGAAAGATTAGATTTTTCATTGATTCTCAAAATTGTCACCGCTAGCGCGCACTAGCAATCTAGGTCAGCCCATTTTATCATGATAACTTCAAAAAGATTTCCAAACACTATAAGTGTTTAACCACATACTAATTAAGAAATCCTGATAGCCCCTCTCCACTATCCTGCGTTTTATGCTCTCCAAGGTTAAGCACCATATTATCTCTGGCAGCAATTGTTTTGATTTTTGATGTCTGTTCTATAAATTTAGCCTCGCGATCTGGATTCGCATATATCATTCTTATGCCAAATCCTGTTAGAATGCAAAGTTTCGGTTTAGCCTCATCTAAAATTTTAATCACGTCATCTGTGCAGAGATGGCCTTTAATTGGAGCACCTCTGGGTCGAAGTACACAAACAAGAAGTGTGTCCACTCCTTTGAATTGGCTACCTAATCCTGAAAAGTATTCTGTATCCGATGTATATCCAAGATCAATAGATTCCAGACTTAACTTGTAACCTACGGTGTCTGGATCTTGATGTTTTGCAGTAACAACTTCGATCTTTACATTTTCTAATATGATCCTCTTCCCAATTTCTGCCTTAATCACCTTGGCCAGTTGGTTTCTGTGATAATTTGAAATTCGAACCTCACAAATGTCATTTCCTTCGATAACTCCCTTTGGAGCTATCAGAGTGCCTCTTTTCTTTGTTCCGCCTTGAGTCATTGCTTCTATGTATATTTCAGCATCATTATCATGGTCTGGATGGCAATGTGAGATTAATAATGAATCAACTTTCGATGGATCGATATTTAATAGGTGAGAATAAGCGATTGACCCAGGTCCAGGATCTATTTGGATATTTGATGAGCCGATTAATCTGATACCACCAGTTCTCCTTTTCTGTGTAATCATCGAAAATCGTCCTCCACCTGTTCCAAGAAAAATTAATTGATCCACTGTTAGGATTACACCTCAGATCAAATTCTCCATTTTATCGTTAGATGATAAATCAGTAGTTGGGTCTGATTCAATACTTTTTGCATCAGATGATGAAATAGAGTCGCGGTATAGTTTTAGCATGAGATATGTCAGAAGAAAGAGAATTATTGAAAGACCTAATATCTGGACTGTGAAATCAATTATGCTTTCGATATTTTCAAAGATACCTTGGTAATTTTGAGTAGCGACCTCATACACATAGAAGTAATAGTTGAAAAACCAGTGCAATAAAATCGGTGCGTGGAATCCGAATGCAAGATATGCTAAGCAGAATACAAATCCAGCTAAGAAAGAAGAAGTTATTTTACCAATCTCCCAGCCGGAACCTGATACATAATGGGCAAGGCCGAACATTGTTGAAGTTAAGATGGTCATCAACCATTCTCCATTGCTTATTCCTTTTCTCACTCCAACATTTTCAATTTGAGGAAGACCTAATCTTTTCTTCATTCTCTCGGGAAACAAAACTGCTGTAAAGAATAACTTGATGTAAATACCTAAACTCCAGATCTGCCACCGTGCTTGATTAAATATTAGAAGTATAGCATAATAGACCGCAAAGGGAGATATTCTAAACATAATTTCTTCAAAGAGCGGGGAATACGCTAACTCAAAAAGCCCTCTATAGGTATTATCGAAATCTATTGAACCTGTCGGCACTCCCACTGTCTCCTGTAGACTTTGAACCAAGATAATTAGAACCAGTAGAGAACTAGAAATCACTGGAAACATAAATAGAAAATTCTTATTTTCCAGTAGGGATTTACTATCGAATGTTTTCCTTACAGCTTTTATGAATCCAATATTTGTTTTCCAAGAAATGATGAAGCATAGTGCGTAGATTATCCATACTAAAATAAAGATTGCTCCATATGTGGTTTTCACCGGCAATGCTACAATGAAAAGTGTCAGAAAACCAAACGGAAGATTTTCAATATTTGAAAAACTGAATTGACTGCCTTCAGGACTAAACATTAACACCAAACCAAGAAACATAGAAACGATAAAAGTTGAGACAAAAAATAGAACTGCTACTCGCAACAAATAATTAAGAGACTTACCAAGTATTGTGATACCTTTGGGTAAGAGAGAGACTTTATTTTGCCAATTTTTCTTCAAACAATCAATATTGAATGAGTTCATAAGATAAAACAGCCTAAAAATGACTCACGAAGAGCTCAACAAATTTTCTTGAACAGTCGCCCACTTGACATTTTCATTTAAAGAAGTCCTATAATGAAAATTTAGCCTCACTATGCCTAAGGAGGATTCTGAACGGCTAATAAATCTTTTAGGTTCAAGCAGTCTGTAAGTCTGGTTTCCGATAATACCGGAAAGAAATGTAGCGAGTGTGAAACTTTCAGTAAATGCAGGAGTGGATTCTGTCCAAAAACAGAGACAGAAGTAAGCAGGGATCATCCTGCTTGTCAAATGTTCACTAGTCCTCCGATCCTTGGTGACTGGCACAGAAAGAATACTCAACCGAACCAGAAAAATACGAACAACCATGATTTTGGAGTTCACCTAAAGGCATACAAGAATGATAGCGAATGCAACGGACCTGACCCAGAATACTGTACCGTATATTGTTCAAAATATTGGAATTGTCAACTCGTTTTGAATGAGGTTATGAAAAGATAGCCTTATCCAATCCATCTCATTTGCATTTATAAGATGCCCTATTGGATCTAATGTTCGTTCAGCACAGTTTTACTTTTCCGTATACTAGGTCATTGCAGAAGACATCAAGCCTGTCGAACTCTCCTTGAATTACCTCCTCAACAGGTCTAGCCACGTCCTTTATAGAGGTATTTGATTCAAGTATGAGTTGAGTTGAGACAATTTTTGGTTCGTTTATTGGTCGACCGATTTGACTGAGCAACCAGACGTATACCTCTTTTATTCCAGGGACTTTGCTATAGACTTCATCGGCGATCTTGTAGGTTAGAATATTATAGATCTTCCCAACGTGACTTACCGGATTCTTCCCGCATGCTGCTTCAGAGCAGGTTGGTCTATTTAACGGGATTATCCCATTAACTCTATTGCCTCTGCCCACTTGGCCACAATCGCCGCCGTCAGCAGATGTACCTAAAACCGTTAGGAACATACCTCCAATTCCACGCCCTGGTCTATCTGCAGTATTGAGATCTATACTTATCTTCATATCAACCTTTGATCCAACATATTGCTTAATTTTCTCTAGAACTTCTCCTTTCAATCGGAAATACTTACTCTCGTTATCGATATGGCTATCCACGAAAGCCGTTCCAATGGTAAGATCGAGCGCATTATCCTTACGTAGTCCCATTACTTTTACATCCTCTCCTGTTTCTGGGAACTCCTTCTTGAACTCTTGACTATTGATATAGAATTCTGTGTCGCGAACAGTTTGTTCGGTCGGTGTGAGAGGCGCGAAGCCAACGGCGGCTGAGGTATCATTGGCACCTAGATACTTCTCTTTACGCTGGAATATGTCTGTAAGTGCTTGAGAACCACGTTTTAGTTCGACATCATATTTGATATGGTTGTCAGGATCTACTAGTCTAAGATTCTTTGTGATCCATTCCTTAGCTGTTTTTATGGTGATATCTTCTACAGGTATTGTCTCAGAACCGACTGTAAAGGTTGCTCTATCGCCGAATATCAGAAGCATTGGTTTTACAACTTTGCCTCCACCAAATGCTACTTCGACATCCCCTGCGACTAAGAGACCTTTGTCTATATTGTGGTGCATTATTGATCCGAACCTTTTCAAATATTCAAGACTCAGTGCTCTTGATATTTCATCCATTATTGCATCGCATATTGTATCCGGATGACCGAGACCTTTACGCTCGCAGATCTCAGTCCTCTGCTCCTGCAAGGGAGTTTGAATAAGTGAATCGAGTACGATTTCAGACATGTGAAAACCTTGGGTCTTATTGCCTCATATGAATCATTAATAAACTTGTGCCGAAGTTATTCCAAAAGGAATCTTATATTCAAAAGTCTCCATTACATAAACTCAAATTAAAAGTTGTGCACTAAACTCTAAATTATATTGAAATTTCATAAAGAACTATTTTTCATCCATTAATATCTCAACAGTCCATTTCGCAGCCTTACCTACAACATCAGGACACTTTTCCGTATGTCCTCCCGCCTTATCAAATTCTTCGCGCTCTTTTGGGTTCCAGAAGTCATAGGATCTACCCATAATCTTAGTCTGGACATCTTTACAGATTACACTTCCATACTCTTCCATGAAGCGATCATGTAACTTCTTGGTAAGCGTCATACATTTCTCTCTTTGTCCCAAGTTTGGAAAATCTTCTCGACCGTATCTTTGGCTTATTGCTGCAACTCCACCTGTGAGAGCGCCACATGTTCCGTTAGTTGTTCTTCCTAATCCACCTGCCAGTCCATCGATGGCCTTAAAGATCTCTTCGCTTTCTTTTCCTAGAATTTCGCTTACAGCTGCGAATGTGCATTGTGGACAACTACCATAATCTCTTTCATATTTGAATCCTGATTCGTAAGCTTTTTCCATCTTTTTCTCTTTGTCTGAATCCATAATCCATCACATCCTAAGTCTCTATCAGCCAATCTATGGACTAAAGTATTTTATTTGACGATTAATGAGTCTTGCTAACTTTCTGATTCTTATCCAGATGTTTTTATTCATTGACTGTTTAATGATTGTTCTTGATCTGATTTGAAGGCTGCGAGATTTTACAGGGTTGGTGACCCCCTTCGAGTAGAAGAAGTAGACATACCTAAGATCTCACCAGAGGAGGTTCTTGTAAAGATAAAAGTATGTGGAATATGTCGAACAGATATCCACTTCATAGACGAGGGTTTGCTCAAGCCAGGAAAGATTCCGCAGATAATGGGCCATGAAGCTGCTGGAGATATTGTTGAGGTCGGAAAAGATGTATCAGATCTTAATGTTGGTGATAGGGTACTGATTCATTTCTATTTTAGTTGTGGTGATTGCTACTATTGTCGACGTGGTAGAGAAAGCCTATGTGTCAGTCCTAATTTTCAACAGTTCGGCTTCACTGTTGATGGAGGATACGCTGAATATGCTAAAGCTCCCGGAAGGAGCATCGTTAAGCTGCCACCCGAAGTACCTTATGAAGTCGGAATACTTGGTGATGCTGGTTCTACCGCATTTCATGCTGTTAGAGAGGTTGGAAAAGTAAGAATTGGCGATATAGTCGTGATAATGGGTTGTGGAGGAGTTGGGTTATGCACTCTTCAGATGGCTAAATTAAATGGTACAAGGGTAATAGCGGTAGATATCAATGATAGAAAACTCGAAATTGATAAGTCACTTGGAGCTGATTGTACGATCAACTCATTAACAAATAATCTCTCTGAAGAAATTAGAAAATTAGTAGGCGACAGAGGAGTTGATTTGGTGTTTGAATTTGTAGGCATTAAAAAGACGATGTATAACTCACTGAAAATTTTGGCTAGAGGAGGAAAACTTGTATTCATTGGCTATTCCGATGATAAACTATTGCTGGATCCTCGAAAGCTAATTGTAGGGGAACGCCAGATTCTTGGCTCGCGTGCAAGTTCAAAACATGAGACTATTGAAGTCGTAGAACTTGTAAGAGAAGAAAAGTTTAGATTAAATCCTCTCATTAGTCATCGAATTCCACTTCCTGATATAAATGATGGTCTAGAACTTGTCAGAAAAGGCGAAGCCATTAGAGCGGTGGTAATACCGACATAATAAATGAAGTAGAAGATTTTTTTTCTTTATTATTTTATTCTAGTCACTGTTTTTTTGAATACTTTAAACATTCAAATCTGTTCGTATCATAGTCAATTTTCAAATACTTGCCTATTCAATTTATAGAAGAGAGCTTAAGTTTACTAATGAATTCAAATGTAGAGCGATGTCACCTTGATAACTCAAGAAGATATTGGGAAGATTCTTCAAACATATGATGAAAAGAGCCTCATGATAGGCACTATTGGCAGTCATTCTGCTCTAGATATTTGCGATGGTGCAAAAGAAGAAGGATTAAAGACAGTTGTAGTCTGTCAGAGAGGTCGAGAGAAGACCTATCTAAGATACAATAGGATCATTAGTAAAACAATAATTCTTGAAAAATTTTCGGATATGGTCAATAGTGAGATTCAAGAAGAATTACGTTCACTAAATGTTATTTTCGTAGCTAATAGATCTTTTTCAACCTATGTTGGATATGATAATATTGAGAATAGATTTCTGATACCTATCTTTGGAAGTAGATCTTTGTTAAGATCTGAAGAGAGAGATGTTCCACGTAATCAGATATATCTACTGGAAAAAGCAAGAATCAAAACTCCGAAGAGCTTTAAGTCTCCTGAAGAAATTGATCGCCTTGTTATCGTTAAGGTTCCTGAAGCTAGAAGAAAAATTGAGAGAGCATTCTTCTATGCATCCAGCCCTAAAGACTACTGGAATAAAGCTGAAGTCAGAATCAATAGTGGCGTAATCTCAAAAGATGAACTTGAAAAAGCCACAATCGAAGAATTTGTTATGGGCGCCAAATTCAATTTTAACTATTTTAATTCTCCAATAGAGAAACAGTTGGAATTCCTAGGGATTGACAGGAGAATTCAAACAGACCTTGATGGAATTCTATCTCTACCAGCACGAGATCAATTAGAACTAAAATCTGTTGTCCAGAACATTGAAGTTGGCCATGAAGGTGCGACTCTGAGAGAATCTCAACTTGAAAAAGTCTACGATATCGGGGAAAAATTTGTGGAAATTTGTAAGAAAGAATACCCGCCTGGGATGATTGGCCCATTCGCCTTACAAGGTGCGATAACTAGAGATCTTGAAATTTGCATTTTTGACGTATCCCCAAGGGTCCCCGGTTCACCGATAATATCTACTACAAGTCCATATTCAAAATGGTATTATGGAGAGACTATGACAACTGGTAAAAGGATAGCACGAGAAGTCTCCACTGCCAAGCGATTAAAAAGGTTAAGTGAAATATTAACATGATCGAAAAATCTGAAATTCTCGAGGTTTTGAAAAAATACGATCAACAAGAGATCAAAATAGGGACTATATGCTCACATTCAGCACTCCAGATTTTTCATGGCGCCCGTCGAGAAGGATTCAGAACTGTTGGAATTACTACAGAAGATAGACGAGCCATTTATGAAGCATTTCCATTTGGCAAACCAGACGAATACATCATTGTCGATAAATATCTAGACCTGATAGATCAAAAATTTCAGAATGAATTATTTCAAAAAAATGTAATCATTATTCCCCATGGTTCTTTTGTTGAGTATGTCGGACCCGAAAATCTGAAAAAGGAATTCAGGATTCCAATTTTTGGAAACAGAAATGCTTTGGAGTTTGAAGGTGATAGACGGAAGATGAGATCATGGTTACAAGACTCCGAAGTAAAAGTCCCTAATGAGTATTCGGATCCTTCCAAGATCGACCGCCCTTGTATTGTTAAGTTTCATGGGGCAAGAGGTGGAAAAGGATTCTTCGTAGTTGATTCGGAAGAGAATTATCAAAATCAAATTGAAAAGCGCATTAAAAATAGAGTTTTAACAGAAGACGATTTAAGAGGAGTTACAATACAAGAAATCATTGTTGGAGTCCGTTATTATCCTCACTATTTCTATTCAGTTATGTTTGAAGGAGAAGTGAAAGCAGGGGAGGGAAGAGTTGAACTTCTTGGCATAGATAGGAGAGTTGAGAGTAATGTCGAAGATATTTATCGTATCCCAAATCTTGCTAGATCGAAAATGGATCCCTCATATGTTGTGACAGGGAATATGCCTGTGGTTCTTAGAGAGTCACTTCTGCCTAAGGTTTTAGACATGGGTAGAAGAGTCATAGAGTCTTCTGTTAGACTTTTTCCACCAGGGATGATTGGTCCTTTCTGTTTAGAGACAATATGCACTGATGAGTTGGAATTTGTTACTTTCGAAGTCTCAGCTCGAATTGTAGCTGGAACAAACCTATACCCAGAGGGATCCCCATATTCATCTTACATATTCTCTGAACCTATGTCTAATGGTCGGAGGATGGCTCTCGAGATCAAAGAAGGTATTAGAAAGAATAGATTGACTGACTTGATAAGTTGAATCTATTCAAAAGATCATGATAATGAATTAGTTTTATATCTTAATAGAAATTTATAGGTTAGGGAAATACTATGAACGGAATAAATCTATGGAGTCTATTGATACAGATAATCGTTGGAATCATCATAGTCGCTCCTGTCCTTTGGCTTGTCGGCCGGTCAATGGTTGGAAAAGAGAAAGCAAAGTTCACAGACTCCATCTGGATAGTCGCACTAGGGATAATCATCGCTACGATACTTGGAACATGGGTTCATGGGTTACTCGGATTTATTATAACTTTGATAGTCTGGCTTGCACTGATAAGACACTTCTTCGATACAGGATGGATGAAAGCTTTAGTTTTAGCCATAATACTCGTTATTGTCCTAGTCATTGTTGGACTAATCCTAGCAGCTTTGGGAATAGCAATGCTAGCTGGATTTGGCGCGATAACTGGCATTTTTGGCTGATCATTCCCAAATCCCTTTTTTTTCTTTTTACGGTTGAGATACTCTATAAAAAAATCCAATTCTACATGTGAATACTGTGATAAACATCGCCCAATGCCATGGGATAGAATTATACTCAGATAACGAATGGTTTTTTTCATTTACAAATAGCCCCTATTATTCTCATAAACAATTGTCCTCCATCGACATCTATCCTAAGAGAGGAGTTACCTCTGCAAGTAGCCCAATTGAAGGAACTGTAATTGAAGCTCGAAAGTTCAAACTGATAGATGATTATTTTTTAGCGATAGAATCAGGCAATCCTGATACATGTGTAAAGATCTTACATGTCAAGCCAACTGTGCGAATAGGAGATCATCTTAACATTGGCGATGAAATCGGTCAATTCGTCTGGAGCCCCTTTTTTGATTTTTGGACCGACCTTCACATGCATCTTGAAGTGCGACCTTTAGAAGATCGATTGAGAGCTGGAGGAGCACATCCAATAGATCCAAAATTTAGTTTAATAAAAAATTCTGGAAAAAAGAATAATCCAAACTCGTTCAGAGTAGAAATGAAATCTGATCGTTATGCATTGTTGACTCCCAATTTAAAAGTTCCAATCCTCTCGACTCCTTTAGCTTTAGAATTTGATGATTTACAATTTTGTTTAGAAGGCGGTCTACCACATTATGGCCATGGAGCATTTTGGACACCTTGCAAAAAGATCCCAAAGGAAATTCTAGAAAGCTTGAAAAGATCAATTCAAATAGATTTTGTGAGAAAATGGTACATACATTTTTTTTGTTTAAACTCTAAACCTGTAATTAAAGGAGTCTGTTACAAAGGAATTGGACTGTATCTTAATGACCCACACATCAAAATAATTCCCAGAAGAATTGGGGAACTTGAATTAGAGGTTGGTGATGAGATTTTTTTGGATGAAATATTGAAATCTATTAGATTTCAGTCATTACTCTGAAAATTTGTGCACTCTATAATCAGTGATCGATGATTCTCCTAAAGCATAAATATTCAATATTATTAGGTTCACGCTGTTTAACAAAATTGTTTGAAAGTGAATACGATAAGTAGAGTGATTCCGGTTTGATAACGATAGTCGGTGCTGGCAAAATTGGTAGTGCTTGTGCGTTAAGCATTGTGCACAGAGGTATTTCTGACGTTACAATGGTCGATATTCAGGAAGGTCTTGCCCAAGGGGAGACACTGGACATCACACAAGCTTCTCCATCTATTGGCTTTGATGGGGTTATCAAAGGCAGCTCTGATTTTGCAGATATGGCTGGTTCAGAACTTGTTATTATCACAGCAGGCTATCCTCGAAAACCAAATACTTCGAGAAGAGATCTAGCTCTAGGAAATGCTAAGATAATCACCTCAGTAGTTCAAGAGGTTGTGAAATATGCCCCAGAATGCAATCTAATGATAGTAACGAATCCTGTTGATGCTATGACCTATATTGCGTATAAGAGATCGGGCTTTCATCGAAGTAAGGTATTTGGCATGAGTGGAATACTTGATACTTCACGATATCGTTCATACTTGGCTTCAGAACTTAATATCTCAAGAGAGGATATTAATGGATTGGTGATTGGGGAACATGGAGATCTCATGATTCCACTGATTGATTATACAACAATTTCTGGAATACCCATTAGTGATTTGCTTGAGTCAGAGAGAATCGAAAAGATAGTAGAGACTGCAAGGTATAGCGCCATGGATGTCATTAAACTGAAAGGAGCTACAGTTCACGCACCTGCTTCTGCTGTTGCGTTAATGGCCGATAGCATAATCAATGATAGAAAACGCCTAGTTTGCGTTTCTGTTATTCCGGATGGGGAATATGGCCTCAAGGATATCTCTATCGGTTTACCGGTCGTCTTGGGCAAAAATGGTATTGAAAAAATTATTGAACTTGATTTAGATAGGAATATCAAAAGTAGGCTTTCAGACGCAGCATCTTCTATCGGTTCGGTAATATCACAAATATATTCTGAGTAATTTGATTGTAAAATATTTTAACAATTATTATTAGAAGTTTAATTAACATAAATTGAAGTGAAAAAGAAAAAGATCTTTCGATTTCTGTCATCTCTTGTCTAACGAAATTTAATGAGTGCACGCAATTGATCATGCATCCTTTCTTATCTAATATTTTGAGGCTGATTTGATTGAATAAGATTCTAATTATCAATCAGTCTGTCATAGATAGTATCTTAAGCTATGCAAAAATGGCTTACCCAAAAGAGAGCATATTAATGCTTCAGGGAAAAACTACTAAGAAAAATATCGAAATAAATGAAGTTATTATTCCTCCTTTTGCTACACATGGACAAGGATTTTCAAGTTTTTCTCCTTTCATGCTTCCAATCAGTTTTTCAATCGTTGGTGTTGCTCATTCTCATCCGAGTGGTGTGCTAGAACCTTCAACATATGATCTAAATCATGTTTATGGTAAGTTCATGATTATCGTAGCTTATCCTTTTGAAACAGAGGATAACATAGCTGTGTTCGATAAAGATGGAAAATCAATTCAATACGAAATTGCAGAAGATTCTTGACTTTCAAAGCAGAAAGATCGTTCTGGTTTGAAAGATTCAAGGCAGTTGTGGATATGATGGGAGTCTGCTATTTTGCAACTGTATGGAGTGACAAAGATCTCATTGGTCCTGATGATTTTTCAAGGTTATTCTCTACTGCAACAAGGGTTTCAATGCCTGGAAGTAATTTAATGAGAACTGGAAGGATAGTGCGAAATGTGGAAAAAGGCTTTAACACACTTCATGCAGGTTTCAAACGTTCTGATGACGACCCTCTTGAACGTTTTTTTAAAGAACCCATCGCTTCAGGGTCTAATAAGGACAGGATTCTATCTAAGGAAGGTGTTGATCATATGCTTGATGATTATTATGGGTTGCATGGATGGGGTAAGGAGACTGGATGGCAAACTACAAAGTGTTTAGATGAACTTGAATTAAATGAAGTAAAAGAACAACTTCGCTCAACTAAGAAACTCATGGAATGACCCCATTTATAGTTACAGAAATTTATTTCCCTATTGATATTGATGATTTATTTAATTGAGTATCATAACACGGATAATTTTTTGTTTTAACTTTACTTAATTCTTCTATTTTTTTTCTCCAGTGGAAGACTAGCATTTTATATGAATCATTTGTGAGATTTCTAATTCATACGTGGTGAAATGAATGGCATATTTAATGAGACCGAGACCTTCATTCATGGGTGCATACTTACCTCCAGCAGAATCATATCTAGTTCCTCATCTATATCAGCCGGCACCAGTAAACTACATGATTCCTCAACCCCCTGAGGTGTATTATCAACCACCTGCTCAACAAGTAATTGTTCCACAGCCACCAGCTAGAGGACTTTATCAACCACCAGCAGTACCTGGATATATTCAACCACCTCCTCAGCCAGCCGCTTTTCTACCTCCGCCACAAGAGTATCTTGTACCAACTCCACCATTGTCGTACCTAACTCAATCTCCAGCGTTCCAACTCTACTAAGTCAAATAGAATAATCTGGCAATGATTGCAACCCATAAGTGCTAGCACAATTGCTAATTTGAACTATACCACTATTGCTGAATGCGCTGTCTCTACATAACCCATGAGGGGCCCATAGGATCGATTTTCAATCTTGTGGCTTAATTTTGTCACAAGTTTTTTTTTATTTTATGCGATAAAAATTCATATCCTCGATTAGTGTTCTAAAATTATTTGCCATGACATTTTTTGATGTGCCTCCTCAACTGATCAGTGGAACCAACCCACTTCTTCCGTTTACCAATATCTATAATCGCGATACGGTCGGTACAACTCATGCAGGGATCTATTGCAGCTAAGG
>JBAUBP010000097.1:0-2306 GCA_049676905.1 Bathyarchaeia archaeon | reverse complement strand
ACCATGTATAGGGCTGAAGGAGGATTGTCTTTGTCTGTCCATTCCAGAACATATGGTGGCTCCCAATTGGAATATACGTTAACAGCAATATTGTCTGGATCAGAAGTGTAATCGAAGTTTGAATACCAGATGTAATGCTTAGTCCACAAAGTGCGAGCGCAAATGTTCCATGTCTCTGTATCTCTTACAGTGTCCCCACCAGCCATTGTCATTGGGTATTGCACTTATTGTTAATGATGTCATTGAAATTGTTAATACTAGAATTAGGAACGCCGCTGAAACTAGACCTGATATTTTATTCAATCAATTCTCCCAACCGAACGTTTACAACCAATAGTTAGGGCGCTAACACAATTTTTCATATAAAAAACTGTAGATCATGAGTTCATATCCCTTAGCTGGTGAGCACACACACAATAAAACATGAATAAAAAAGAAAGGATGATTTGAAAAAGAAATTAGTCTTTACGTCTTCTTATAATGTAGACTGTTGAAACGACTGCGATCAGTCCAGCTAATGCTATGTAAGGCGTTAGGATCTCAAGCTTATTTGTGGATGTGGTTATTCCACCTACTGGATTGTAAACTTGATTAGTGGTAAGCACGAATGGTAAAGGATCAACTCGTCCAAGTTGATCAAAGCCCAAATAGGAATTTTCTTTTCCAAGAGTTATTGGAGATATGCCTTCATGCAAGCAGTGAAAGGTTAGAAACAGACATCTAGCATCCTCCGTCAACCCATAACCACCAATAGCAAGCGTGTAATATTCGATTCCCACGAATCCAGGTAGATCATCTAATTCCTCGAAATATGTTATCGATTCAGCATCCCAATTGAAATCATATCCTTTCTGATAGTCAACCAGTTCTATCATTTCAGGATTCCAATAAACATGAAGAAGGATATTATCTATGTAGTCTCCATCTGGGATGTCGCGTATCCAGATCTCCACCGTGAATGTACTGCTGACTGGAACATTCAAATTCTGTATTGGTGAACCGTTCTGCTCAATATCCCAGTATGGACCATTCGCCATTACAGGTTTGTTTAATCCTGAAGATAGTAAAGTCACAAGCAGAATTATGCCAATAATAGAAACGATTCTTCGCATCCTTCAACACTCATAATTAGTTTCCTAGATTTACTAATATGATTTATCATCAAGATTTGAACCGTTAGGTCATGCTATTTTTGTGTGTGTGTCTTAGCTGGTGAGAGCATCCAAAATTGAACTAACCTTTCCTTTTACCTTCTATTGGTGCTAGTTTGGCTCCCACAATCTCCACCATTGCATCCTGGAGTACTTTGAATGCTTCTGGATTCTTTATTATCTGTTGAGCAAGTTCTTTAGTGTCTTGTGTCGGAGTTGATTGTATTCCTGAGATTATGTTAAGATGTTTCTCTGCTATCCGATATTGCTCCAGAGAATAATTTTTGTCACGATAGAATTTGTCATATTGATTATTGTCGATGGTATGTCCCATCCAGAAATCGACACAGTCAAGGTCTAAACCGTCTCTCTTTCCTTGAAGGTGAAGAAGAGTTTTAGCAACGTCACGGAACTCATGAAGATTATATCCGTATCTTGTACTTGCTCCACCACCTTTTCGCTTAATGAATCTAAGATTTTCCAGCATACGCAGATGTCTAGCCCCCATTGCAGCCTTCCCTAACGGTTTACCATCCCTATCCAGAATCAAAGCCTCACCTTTCTTGGGGTAGCCTCTTCTACGTTCAAAATATTCTTTCCAAGCCGTGAGAGCGTCACGTCCAATGTAGGTGTAGTACCATTCCTTGTACTTGCCTTCTTTTCGACCCGGAAAATCAAAACGGAACGGTTCATCCACACCTTTACTCTTTAAATGCTCAACAAGACGATCAGCCTGCGTCTCATTAAACAATCTAAACCGTTCCTCATCAAAAATCCCCATAAAAAATGTAAGATAGAAAGCCCGCATCTCCAAATCAGCATCAGACACAAAACTATTAATGCTATCAAAACTCAACCTGCCATCAACCTTAGGAACAGTCGCCTTAACCTTAAACGGATCCAGAGGAAGAGCCGCCCTATTCTTCAAAAAGAAATTCCGAATCACACTATGCCTAGTAGTCAGAGTCTTATGCCGACCACCCTTCTTCAAAATATACTCCTGCACAATATCCAGAATCTTATACTCATCATCCTTGCTAGCACTTTTCTGAAACTCGACAAGGCTTAAAGGCGTGGCATCCTTAAAATCAGACTTAGAATGAACAAACCTTAAACAATCAACAAGATAAGCGAGCTTAGACCTATGATTAGCAC
>JBAUBP010000096.1:0-10882 GCA_049676905.1 Bathyarchaeia archaeon | reverse complement strand
CCTTAGCTGCAATAGATCCCTGCATGAGTTGTACCGACCGTATCGCGATTATAGATATTGGTAAACGGAAGAAGTGGGTTGGTTCCACTGATCAGTTGAGGAGGCACATCAAAAAATGTCATGGCAAGTAGTTGCATACGATTTATTCAGTGTGCTGATATATCCAGGGATAATATTCCTTATCGCACTTGCATTGTTCTATCAATGGGTAGATAGAAGAGTATATGCACGAGCACAGAACAGGTACGGGCCCCATCACACTGGACCTCGAGGACTATTTCAACCGTTAGCAGACCTGATTAAACTGCTTGCAAAAGAAGATATTGAACCATCAGCAGTTGACAAGATGATTTTCAGAGCGGCGCCAATACTTCTATTGACTCTTGTTTTTACAGCTCTCTTCATGGTTCCAATAAATGGGATTTCCGCAATTGTATCATTTGAAGGGGATTTGATTTTTCTAATATTCATTATGACACTATTTGCGATTCTAGCTTTCTTAGCTGGTTGGGGATCAACAAATAGATTCAGCTTAGTTGGTGGTATGAGAGCTGCACTTCAAACTTTAGGATATGAGGTCCCGCTAGCTGTATCATTCATAGGTCCAGCTATTCTGGCAGGAACATTATCTGTTAGTAATATTGTTGAATGGCAGGCGACTGATGGTTTTTGGAGTATACTACTCAATCCATTAGGTTTCGGTATAGTAATTATTGGAATTATCGCAGTAATTGAATGTGTGCCTTTCGATATTCCGGAGGCTGAGACCGAGATTGTTGCAGGATGGCAGACAGAATTCAGCGGTAGAAAACTTGGACTTCTACGACTAGCTCACGATCTTGAACTTGTGTTTGTTTCAGGATTAGTTGTAGCACTGTTTCTTGGAGGACCAACAGGCCCTATCCCATTGATTCCAGGAATCATATGGTTCATAATAAAGACAGTAATCATCGTCTTTATCATCGGATTCATTAGGGCACAATTTGCAAGATTCAGAATCGATCAAATGGTTAGTGGGTCGTGGAAATATTTGGTCCCGCTCTCAATTTTACAGATCGTAATTCTTCAGCTCTATTTAATGATGTGATGGAGAAAGAAAAAAAATGGCAATGAGAGATGAATGCGCGAAAAGTCTGCTAAAGAAACCAGCAACTCTTCTATACCCCTTCGAAAAATATGAATCGATACCAGGGTCAAGAGGAAAAATAGTTATCAATACACTCGAGTCCAGCGACAACAAATGTATCGGCTGTGGTCTATGCATTCGTGTATGTCCTGCTTTCGCCCTTGAAATGATTGGAAAAGGCCCAACATGTGATATGAAATGGTATGCCGGTAGATGTGTATTTTGTGCTGAGTGCGTTGACATTTGTCCAAGATCCTCTATAACGCAAGAGACAACCTATGACCTTGCTGATTCAAACCAAGATGGTCTAGTCTATGACTATAAGAGGAAAAGCGAATCCCCAGGGGATGTAACAGAATGATTGAGGACATTTTACAATTAGGTCTCTTGGTAGCGACATGTATATTTGCGGTTCTGACAGTTGAGTCTAGAGACCTTTTACATACAGTCATAGCTCTTGCTGCCATGTCAATATCGTTGGGAGCATTATTTTGGTTGCTAAATGCACCATATGTTGCTGTATTTCAAATCTTGATTTACGCTGGTGCCGTAATCGTCCTATTCATTGCAGCAGTGATGCTGACAAGGAGGAAATGAATTGTCATTTAAAGAAGAATTCACTGACAAGATAAGTTTAGCAGGACTTCTGTTATCAATCATTGTTTTAGTAATGTTACTATGGGTTGGTTCTAGTGACATCCTGCAACTAGACTCGTTTACAAGATTCAGCTCAGATTTTGCAGACGAACGTATTGGACAAATTACATCTGAATATCTTTGGAATAATCGAACTCTTGATGTCATTATTCAAGCTGTCCTAGTTTTCGCAGCGGCAGCAGGATGTATCGCTATGTTGAGGTCTGGTAAGGAGAAGGAATGAATTTGATACCTTTAAGCTACTATATCGTGACTGCATTGATTCTCTACATATTGGGGATGTACTGCCTAGCAGTAAAACGCAATATGATAAAACTGATAATTGGTATTGAAATTCTTACAAGTGCTGCAAATCTAAATTTTATCGCTTTAGCTGCTTATGGAAATCCTGGAGGAGCTGACCCTCTCGGTCATACGTTTGTAATAATGTCGATTGTAGTAGGCGCATGTGTGGTAGCTGTTGCCTTAACAATTGTTGTTCATGCATACCGTCATTACAAGACACTTGATGTTAGAGAACTAAAGAGGTTAAGGTGGTAGAATAGTTGATTCCATTTGATGAATATGCTCCATGGCTAGTTTGGGTAATACCATTAGTTAGTGCACTGTTAATTCCAATAGTTGGCAAGATCAGCTCCGGACTCAGAAACTGGTTTGCTGTAATTGTATCATTTATTGGTGCAGCTTATGCAGTGTCAATGATTCCTCAAGTATTGAGCCTCCATGGTCAGGCCAAGGACTTGACTGTTACTTGGATCCCTCAGCTAGGTCTTGAAGCTGGGGTAACTGTAGATCCACTGAGCGTCTTCATGGTTACTGTGGCTTCATGTGTTGGGGCACTCATTGTCCTATATTCTATAGGTTATATGTCTCATGAAGAAGGTCTAACACGATATTACTTTTTCATACTCTTCTTCATTGGTGGAATGAACGGACTCGTAATGGCAAATAACTTCCTCCAATTGTTCATCTTCTGGGAAATAGTTGGTTTATGTTCTTATGCACTGATAGGATTCTGGTACAAGAAAGAGAGCGCTTCAAGAGCTGGAATGAAAGCATTCTTAGTGACTAAAGTAGGAGACATAATGTTGTTGGCAGGAATACTTATTCTGTACCTGCATGTAGGCTCATTCAGTTTCCTCGAATCAGCTGCAGCAATAGAATCGGGCAAGATTATCTTCGCGGTACTGATGGCAACCTCATTACTCATCTTCGCTGGAGCAATAGGAAAATCGGCTCAATTTCCTCTTCAAATATGGCTTCCAGATGCAATGGAAGGCCCATCGACAGTCAGTGCTCTCATACATGCCGCGACCATGGTTAAAGCTGGAGTATATCTTACCGCTAGAACTTTCATACTGTTTGGTGGAGTACCGGAATGGCTTACTACAGTACTATACATTGGTGCCATAACTGCACTAATGGGAGCAACAATGGCTTTGGTATCTGTTGATATCAAACGTGTCCTAGCGTATTCTACAATCAGCCAACTTGGATTCATGATAACCGCACTTGGAATTGGAACCCAATTCGGTTGGTTTGCAAGCCAATTCCACGTCATGAGTCATGCATTATTCAAAGCATTGCTCTTCCTTGCCGCTGGATCAGTAATGCATGCAGTTGGTACTACTGACATGCGAGAGATGGGGGGCCTAAGAAAATATATGCCCATCACATTCGTAACAAGTTTAGTTGGCATACTTGCTCTAACAGGTGTTCCACCGTTTAATGGATTTTGGAGCAAAGATCTAATAGTTGCAGCAATATTCGATGCTCACCTATATCTGCCATTGATAATGATCTTTGCAGCAAGTCTATGTACTGCAGCTTATGGTTTTAGATGGCTCTACCTCGTATTCCTGGGAGACAAGACAAGACTCAAGGATACTCATCATTTACACGAGTCACCTTATATTATGACAATACCTCTAATTATTCTAGCAGTTGCCGCTTTAATATCAGGATTCTTTGAAGCACCTTTCCTAGAATATTTAGGACTAAGTCATATGCCGGGTATTGAACCGATACCCGTGTTGATATCTCTTACAGCACTCATACTTGGTTTCTTCATTTCATATCTAATCTATTTCAGAAAAGTCATTTCAGCAGAGAAATTACGAACAGGAGCATTGAAACCTATACACACATTGTTGTCTGAAGGCTACTATTTTGATAAAATGTACTATGCGATATTTGTAAACGGATTTACACGATTGTGTAATTGGCTTTTCAACTGGATTGAAGATGCAGTAATAGATCGCTTTAACTATGTGATATCTGGAACGGCTCAATGGATGAGTCAAGGTTTCAGACCTTCTCACACTGGTAACCTTAATACAAATATGTCCGCGGTCTTAGTCGGACTCGTCGGGTTCCTAATACTAGCGTTAATACTAATCGGATGGTGATTTGGATGAGTGGATTTACAGGTATGGATTTGATTCTGGCAATAATAATCCCTGCTATAATTGCACCAATATGCTTCATAGCTGGAAAGAAAATCGGTAGAGTCGGCAATGGAATAATGGCAACGATAGCATTAGCTATCTCCACATTGCTTCTACTAGGTTCTTGGAATACAATTCTGAGTCAAGGTCAGGTTATAGAAAACTATGGTGTATGGATAGGACTCTTTAAGATCGAAGCAATATTCCTACAAGATCATCTGAGCTTTGCAATCTCTGTATTGATAGCAGGAATATCGACACTAACAGCGATCTATTCGATATCATACATGAGCCGCGAACATAATCATGAGATATACTTTGCCTCAATGCTTCTCTTCGTATCAGGAATGATCGGAGTAGTTTTGTCTGCAAACCTGATACTTTTCTATGTTTTCTGGGAAATGATGTTAATTCCATCTTACTTCCTGATAGCATACTGGGGATCCGGAAAACCAAGAATAGTAGGTATGAAATATTTCCTATTTACACACGCAGGTGCAGCAGCCCTAATCTTTGGAATTCTAACAACTTTCGCCGTAACCGGAACCTTCAATCTATTAGAATTACCCGACCTCTTAACTGGTGTAGCGCCTGGAATTCTTAAGGCAATAATGATACTCATGTTTATTGGATTCGCAGTCAAACTTGCAATCTTTCCGGTTCATACTTGGCTTCCTGATGCTCACGCAGAAGCACCTACTCCGATCAGTGTATTGTTGAGTGGAGTCATGATTAAAACTGGTGCATACGCAATCGTAAGAATTACGTTAACTCTGTTCCCGTCACAGATCATGACAGTTGCTTACGGTTTAGCCATTCTAGCTATAATCACAGTCTTCTGGGGTGGAATAATGGCGTTCGTTCAAACTGACCTAAAACGAATGCTTGCATACAGCAGTGTAAGTCAAGTAGGCTACATCCTGTTTGGAATAATGTGTCTAAACGTAATAGGTCTTGGCGGTGGTTTATTCAATATTATTAATCATGGAATTGCGAAAGGCCTTCTCTTCATGTGTGCTGGAGCAGTCATCTATGCAACTGGAGTCAGGGATATGAACAAACTCGGAGGATTAGCAAGTAAAATGCCTATAACAGCAGTTGCTACCCTCTGTGGTGGATTATCAATTGCTGGCACTCCGCCCTTTGCAGGATTCGCCAGCGAATGGATGATTTTTGCAGGAGGCTTTGCAGCGGGTTACACGATATTAGCATTCCTCGCAGTAGGTGCAGCAATAATAACCGCAGCATACTACCTACGAATGGTCAAACGGGTATTCTTCGGTGAATGTCCAGCAAATCTATCGAATACAAAAGAAGCTCCAATAAGTATGCTTATTCCAATAGCTATACTGACGTTTTTCACAGTTGCATATGGAATATTTGCATTTGTACCGCTTGAAGTAGTGTATCCGGCTGCAGAAGCCGTAATGAAAATATTGGTGGGGGCATGAAAATGATCTTATCATTACCAATAGACCTACTGATTTTATTCGCTATACTAGCGCCAATCGTCTACTTACTTGGCGTTAAAATGCGCGCCAGAAAGATTGTAGATATTTGGGCTGTAGTTGGATTCCTGGTATCGGCCATCGCACTCTATCTTCTATACAATGAGGTGGCTGCTGAAGGAATCATAACTCATTACTGGGCCGGACAACAGCTCAGAGGTATCGCAATCCTTCAGATAGATATGCTAAGCATATTCATGGCCGCCATATTTCTTCTGATAGGTTTGTTGACCGCGATTTATTCAACAAAATATATGGAACGTGATACCGGTCATGCAGAGTACTACACATTATTGCTATTAATGGTAGCCGGTATGATTGGCGTTGCCTTTGCAGGAGATTTCTTCACATTCTTCCTATTCTGGGAAATAATGTGTATAACCTCATACGTGCTAGTTGCCTTTAGAAAAGAAAAATGGGAGTCAATTGAAGCAGGATTCAAATATCTGATTATAAGCTCAGCAGGAAGCGCAACAGTCCTCTTCGCAATGTCCATACTCTATGGTATGGCTGGCACATTGAATTTCGCCTACCTAAGTAGTACAATATCCAATACGCCAACACCCTGGTCAATTCTTGCATTAGCCATGATCGTTCTCGGATTAGGAGTCAAAGCAGCTATCGTGCCCTTCCATACTTGGCTACCAGATGCTCACCCAGCCGCACCCAGCTCGATAAGTGCCATGTTATCGGGCGTTGTCATCAAGACAGGCGTCTATGGTCTGATTCGTATAATGATATTGATTTTCGCACCAGCAGAATATCAATGGCAATTGTTACTCGCGATATTTGCGATAATCACAATGACAGTCGGTAATGTTATGGCTCTACTACAGAACGACATTAAGAGACTTTTAGCCTTTAGCAGCATCGGTCACATAGGATACATAATATTTGGACTTTCAATCGCTTCAGTATATGGGCTAACAGGCGGGATATTTCATATTATGAATCACGCTATTGGAAAAGCTCTCCTCTTCCTCTGCGCAGGGGCATTTCTATTTGCTGTTGAAAGCAGAAACTTGGATGATCTTGCTGGAATTGGGAAGAAGATGAAAATAACTGGCCTCACATTTATTATCGGATCTCTCGCATTGGCAGGAATACCGCCATTAAACGCCTTCCAAAGCGAATTCATGATAATATTAGCTGGAATACAACAAGGTGTAACGAGCGGAATATGGTATGGCCTATCGGCAATAATGGTCCTGAACATATTATTCTCAGTTGGATATTATCTTCGAATAATTCAAATCATTATGTTACGCGAACCAACTGACCTTGCTAAGAAAGCAAAAGAAGCGCCTGCACCCATGCTCTTTTCAATGATTATCTTAGCCATACTTTGTATAGTGATAGGAATATATCCCGGTCCATTCGCTGATTTTGCAAATCAAGCAGCTGAAGCAGCACTTAATTTGGATAATTATGTTAGAGCAGTTGTAGGATAAATCCAGGAATTTGAATTGAGTTAATTGCATTCTAGTTCAAACATAATAATGATTGGGACCTCTAATTGGTCAGATGAGTTACACGCCATTGAGATGGCGACTCTATGCATTCAAAAAATGTAAGACAAATGTTGATGGATTGGCTAGGTCAAGAGTTTCGTCTTGTAATTATTGGAATCGGTAACTTATTGAAGAGCGATGATGGCCTTGGCGTAGTTATTGTGAAAGAGTTACAGGGAAAAACGACTGACAACATACTTCTGATAGATTGTGGAACGGTCCCAGAGACTTTTGTTGGACCAATAAGGAAATTCAATCCTTCTCATGTATTGATGATAGATGCAGGCGAAATAGGTTCCAAGCCAGGAACGGTTAGATTTGTTTTTCCAGAGGAGATACAGGGTCTAACAATTTCTACTCACACTTTGCCGTTGAATGTTTTCGCTGATTATTTGAAACAAGAAACAAATACTCAGATAGCACTTTTAGCTGTTCAACCAAAAAATTTGGAATTTGGAGAATCCCTTTCGTCAGAGATTTCGCAGGCAGTAAAATCTTTGAGTGATACCATTATTGGCGTTATTCAAAATCAGTGATAGAAATTATGATCTCTAGTCAACGAGCTAACTCATGAAATCAAACAATTTTAATTAGAGATTCTACGATCAAAAATCTTCTTTAATTCCTCATAATCCTGAATTCTATCAATATCAAAGAATTCTTCAGATGATTCGATATTAATAGATGTTGTATCGTCTAAATGTTGCTTGAGCAAGTCTCTTGCTCCAATATCTCCATTAAGTGCTAAGATTTCTTGAAGATATTTCTTTGAGATTATTACTGGATGACCTCTCAGGCATTGATGCATTACTGTAACTATGCCTGCTCTCGATGATTGATATTTTTCCATCAAGCGGTTAATTATCTTAGGTGATATTAGAGGCTGATCACCCAAAGCTATGAGAAAAGCTTCACTTTCCTTTGATGCTGTAAGAACTCCACATTTTATTGAAGTACTCATTCCTCCTCTATAGTTTTTATTAGTAACAAACTTGATTCTTTTATCCTGTGTTGATGACGAACATTCTATTTTTTGCGCTTCATGACCAAGAACAATAATAAGTTCAAAAATTTCAGATTTCAAAAGATTTTCTATGGTGATATTGATGATGTTTGATTCTCCAAGATTGAGTAATAATTTTGGTTTACCCATCCTTTTTGATTCGCCTGCAGCCAAAAGAATACCGGAAATTCGAATCATAAGCCTTTACTGTTCATTATGTGCAAATTAATTTCTAATTTGATCCTGAGCGGAGAGTCTTAATCGCATCCATAACTCCTTCACCGATAATTTCTGAACGCTGTGCAATTGAGAAGCAAAATTCTTTTTGATCTCTAGGATCAATATCGCCAAGTTTTGTGTTCTTCTTAACTTTGAGTCCATTTCTCATAATGCCTCGTAAGACACCATTTATCCCTGCTTTAACTTCAAGGTCGTCAACTTTGGCTATAATTTGTCCCTCATCAACATGTTCTCCGATTGATGTCAAGACTTTGAGCGTACCGTTTTGAGGAGCTTTTATGACTCTCTCATGAGTCTTCCCTTCAATTTTGCAGGGTATGCCATGAAAAGGTTGAGGGCTTCCTTGATAGTACGCTTTTCCAAGGTTAGGTCCTTCACTGGTTTCTATGGCAACATTAACATTCTTACCTGCTTCAAACCCAGGTCCTAGGCCAATAGTTATTGGAGCATCATGCAAGTTAGTACTAGTATTCCTTTTAGTCATAATTGCGTCAATCAAAATATCGGGGTTGAGATGTTTTAGAATCTTAGTTTCAGGATCAACAACAACTGGAATCTTTCCTTCAGAAATAGTATGCTGAATTTCGTTTGGGGCGGTCTTTTTTGCCGTCAACCCCTCAACGTGCCATTCATCCTCATATACGGCTTCTGAAAATGCTACAGCTCTCCTCTCAGTTGTTGGATTTGGGATTTCAGTCATAACAACATGGTATCCATTCTTAACTAGTGTATGAGCCACACCGGTCGCAACATCACCTGCACCTTTAATGAGTACAATAGCTTCTTTTTTCAAGATAGTTTAGCCTCTACCGAATGGACAGACGGGGAAAGTGCATTTCTTACATTTCAGGCAGAGTCCTCCATGAGCTAAGGAAATTATGTCTTTGCGAGTTAATTTTTCTCCAGCCAGGATTCTCGGTAGTACTAAATCAAGAATTGTTGTATCATAAAACATTGCACATGCTGGAATACCTAGTAATGGAGTATCATTGAGATATGAGATCATAAACATGAAACCTGGTTGTACTGGTGCACCATATTTTTCTATATTAGCTTTCGCCTCCAAAGCGCTTCTTAATGTCACATCGTCAGGATCTACCGCCATTCCTCCCGTAGCAATTATTAGATCAACTCCTTCATTTTGTAATTTTAACATTTCATCTACAATCTGTTTTGGATCATCAGGTGCAAAAACAATTTTTGTAACGGTAGAGCCAAGTTTTTTAATTTTCTTTTTCATTACTGGACCAAATTCGTCTTTGATCAAACCATGGTAAACTTCATTGCCAGTTATGATAAGTCCAATATCCATTTTTTTAAGTGGGATTACGTTTATAATTGGTCCGCCATTTTCGCAGATTTGAGTTACACGATTGATTTGTTCTTTCTTTATTGTCAGAGGAAATACTTTTGCGACTGCAACTTTCTCATCAGAATTAATTAATCGATCTTTGTGCTGAGTTGCTATACCCATACCATCAATTCCATTAATTTGCTGCAGACGATCAACATCAATTTTAAGTATCCCATCAGTATCCGAAATAATAGCTACGTTGCCCTCGGTTGGTTTTGCTTTTATTAGATTTGTACCGGTAATCAAAGAGGCAAGTTTGGCTGCACCATCTTCTTCTTGAAGTTCATCAAGTCCAAGTTCTAACACGTAAATATGTTCTCTGCCTATCTTACGAAGTTTAGGAAGGTCTTTTTTCTGAATCAAATGACCTCTTTTAAATAATGTACCTTTGAATTTGCCAGCTTTAGTTATTCTAGTGACATCGTGAAACAATACTTTACCAACGGAATCTTCAAGTTTTACTATTGTTGTTTTCAAAAATTATGATCCTCCAGTATATGTCAAATGTTTACTGATCCATTTCATCCTCAGGTTTTTCCAGAGCTACTTGTTGGACTATTTTAGTAATTTTTCTATTGATATCCCCAACTGTCCTGAAGATTTGATAGACTATTGCAAATAATATTATGATAGAAAAAGTAGTCACAAATTGAATTGGTGCGGCCATACCCAAGCTCGATGCAAGTCCAAGATAAAGCTGTGGATATAAACCTGTAGAAATTAAAGCGATCCAAATTATTGTCCATATTATAAAAGGAATTGTTCCAATTCTTTTTCGATAAAATTCCTTGAAAGTATATACCGCCATTATGAGTCCTAGTAATATAACTATTAATCCGTAGGGTTCAATCATATGTGAAATCGCCACTTATTTGTCGCTACTTAGGATGAAGAATATTATAAAGTATTTTTATCGCGTCTCGAAAACCAGCTCCCCGTCTACGTGATTTAAAATAAACAGTTTTGATAGGCACATCAACTATTCTGATTCCACGTTTGGACAGTGAAATTATCATCTCAGAGGCCCATTGATAGT
>JBAUBP010000095.1:0-4495 GCA_049676905.1 Bathyarchaeia archaeon | reverse complement strand
GAGCTGTATAGGTCTGCAGCCGATAAAGCTGGTTGAACGGCCCCTGTTCTATAATCGACTCGACTTGCTATTGTGCCTCCAGTACTTATGATATCAACTTTAGAGAGATCTTCTTTATGTTCTGGGCTTGGAGGTCTGACAAATGTGGGTTTTGCTCCGGCACCGATCCTTGCTATCTTTGTTGTTGAATTGATTTTGACTCCTATGTTATATCCGCTTTTAATTTTTATCACAATATGTTGACCGTCCCCGGATTCTGATCTCGGCATCAAGCCACCTATATAATTTTCACCGTTTTTTGTTATCTCGATCATGTCACCGATTGAGGCGTCAATTTGCTTCAATAGTTCATAGGTGCTGCCTCTGTAACCTTTTAATTCATTTGAGTTCAAACCGTTATTTTCACTCCACAAATCTTCAATTTATTTTTCCGGAGATTTTATCCTTCAAGCTTTTTTGACATGTAAGGTCCTTCTAAGGAATATCCTAGTTTCATAAAGTATCTTCGTGATCCTAAAGCACTGGTTACTAGGATCTTTTTACAAGCGTATTCTGTTTGAGCTATTTTTTCGGCTTTATTTAAGAGCGTGGATCCGTAACCTTTATGCTGCCAGAGAAGTGGATCTGTTTCTCCTACTGGGACCAAAGGACCTAACACATGAATTTCTCTTATCAGCCCAGTGTTTTTTCCAGCTATTTCTTTTCTGTGTACTTGTTCTGAAGGAATTCTTAATCTTGTGTATCCAATTAAGCATCCAGAGTCAGGATTTTCTACAGAGAGAAATATCTCTTCACCATCTGAAGCATCATAAGTTCTTGTTACAATTTTTAGATCATCTGGCTCGGGCATTTTTTCTCCTTTCATTAGTCTGTGGCCAACCTCTCTGCACCGTATACAATTACAGTTTAGACCTTTATCCTTCATCTTTTTAAGTACGAGTTCTCGTAAATTGCCCTTCGTTACGCCAGCAACGATGAGCTGGGCTGGGATGTCTCTTTGAATGCGCATTATCCTGACCCATGGTGGCACTATATGTTTTATTTGAGCGATAAGATCAATCGTTTGCTCAAGTTCATAGGGGCGGTATGATCCTTTAAGCCACCATTCATGGATTTTTGTGCCTTCCAATACAAGACATGGATAGATCTTAAGCATGTCAGGTTTGAAAGCTTGATCATTGAAAAGTCGATCGAACGCTTTCAGGTCTCGTTGAGTGGTAGAACCTGGCAGCCCAGGCATCATATGCGCTACTATCTTTAGACCTGAATCTCTTAGGGTCTGAAAGGCTTTCGTAACTGCTTCTATGTCATGTCCTCTTTCTATCAGATCATATACATCATCGTATAGATTCTGTACACCAACCTCGACTCTTGTGACTCCCATCGAGAGCATATTGTCAACTTCGTTTTTCGTAGCATAGTCAGGTCTGGTTTCTAATGTGATTCCTACGTTTTTGTTCTTGCTCATTGTGGCTTTATTCATAGCATCTTTTAGAGATGATGATGGTTCATTCGTAATTGCGTCAAGACATCCCTTGATGAATGATCTTTGATATTCAATTGGAGAAGCTGGAAAGGTCCCTCCCTGAACAATAAGCTCAATCTTATTGATACTATGGCCTATAGCCTTGAGCTGATTGAGTCTACTCTTTACTTGGTTGTATGGATCAAATTCATTTTGGACCCCTCTCATTGCTGCTGGTTCTTTTCCAGTATAGCTGGATGGAACTCCTTCAACAAGAGGGCAATATGCACATCTTCCGTGGGGACATTCTCTTGGATGACTCATGACTGAGATGATGTTGACGCCGGATATGCTTCGGACTTTCTTGAGTTGAAGAGTTGGTAAGAGTTTTTGAAAATCTGCAGATGAAGCTAATGATAATATCTCAGAATTTTTGGGTAAGACTTCAAGCTTATATCGCTTACTCGATTCAAGTTTCAATTTATTGATATCTAGTTTCTTATCTGAACCTTCTGTCAATTGACTTAGTACTTCTTTGCAAACTGCCTTTTGATCCTCTTCATCTTTCATTGATGGATCCGCTTCGGTTTTCAGTCATTCTAAATCCCATCTTAAGTATTAAATGTAGATAAGCCAGGTTTTTTCTGTGGTTATATAGTGCGGTCATGGTTGGATCGGTTTCGAATGTTACCATGACAAGAAGTTGGAACCTGAACGTTAAGAATTACTGTTAGCAGATTTGATTCTGACTTATGGCTGAACAAAGATACATTATTTGAACAGGCGCTCGCTATAACTAACGCGCGCTAGTGTTCGCTAACATAACTGGATTATCTAAAATGTTAAGAACTGATTTAATGATTAACTTTGGATAAGTGTAGAAAATGGTTCATTGCATAAAATGTGGTAAAGAGAATCCGGATGATTCTGAATACTGCAACAAATGTGGAGTACAATTAACAACCATCGGAAAAAGCACTCATCATAAACGAATAGAAGACGAATGTTTCGGCATCCCACGTGGCACATCCATATTTGGGCTACTCATTGGTGTTGTGATAATCCTTTGGGGCATTAGTCAGATCTACGGCGTAAAAATAGAATGGTGGCCAACGATAATAGTAATATTTGGCCTACTGGTTGTAATAGGCGCATTCTATAAGCTAACACGCAAGAGTTAGCTATATTCTCCTTTTTCCCAAATTCATGTCGAATGGACCTTACAATAAAACCATTTATTAGCTATGGGTAATTTTGCTTGAAAGTTCTTTTTGTTGAGCCTCCAAAAGATCTGTGGTTTGTTATGGGGGATTATTCGCCCCCTCCATATGGAATTATTCAACTTGCATCATATCTGGATCAAGAAAGTAAGGATGCTGAAATTGAAGTATTAGATTGCAATGCCGAGCATATTGACTGGAAAAATCTAGAAGGACGAATTGAATCGTTTGGCCCTGATATTGTAGCATCTAGTTCGTTGGCTACATGCAATGCTTACGTTACAGTTAGAACACTTGAGATAGCGAAAAAAGTAAATCCGAACATTCTCACTGTTACAGGAGGTCAACATTTCACAGCGACAACACAAGAAAGTCTAGAAGAATACTCCGACATTGACGTCATCATAAAAGATGAGGGAGAACAAACATTTACTGAACTTGTTTTGAACGCTGATAAAAAATCAACATTTTCAGGAATCGCAGGCATATCTTTTAGACATGATGGGAAAATATTTCATAATCCATCTCGACCACTGATCGAAGACTTGGATACTCTTCCTTATCCTGGCTATCATTTTGTCAAAGATTCTATTAATAAATATCATTTCGCCGCGATGGCTGGACGTGATGCTCCTTATGCATTGATCGAGGGGTCTAGAGGTTGCTCACATTCATGCACATTTTGCACACAATGGCGACATTGGCAGGGAAGATGGCGGTCGAAATCCTCGAGACGTATCGCAGATGAAATGAGTTTCTGTAATCGAAACTATGGAAGCAAATTTGTTTGGCTGACAGATGATAATCTAGGTTCAGGTAGAAGAGTAAGTGATCTAGCTGATGAGCTTATTCGACATAAGTTGCCTGATGATTTCATGTGGTTTGTACAAGCAAGGTGTGATGACATCATTAGAAATAAGGAAGTACTTCCTAAGTTACGAAAGTCTGGACTTCGATGGGTCCTTCTAGGAGTTGAGAATTCAGATCCAGCTACTCTTGAGCGGTTGAAGAAAGGTACTACACCCAATGATGCAAAGGAAGCTGTAAAACTGCTGAAGAAGAATGACATTTTTTCTCATGCCATGTTCATAATAGGTAACCGAAACGATACACCTGAATCGATATCTAACTTACGTAAATTTGCAAATGATTTGGATCCAGACTTTGTTATCTTTGCTGTCCTTACACCTTTTCCTGGTAACGATATTTTTGATGAAGCAAAACGTAACGGATGGATTGAAGATTATAACTGGGCAAATTATGACATGGTTCATGCGGTAATGCCGACTGAGACCATGACAAGGATGAGTGTTCAAGAAGAACTTTATGAATGTTATAGAAGTTTCTACGGTTCATGGAGTCGAAGGATTCAAGGCTCTTTTTCCAGTAATGAGATGAAAAGGAGACTTTTCTGGCATATGGCGAGAAAAGGCATAATCAGAAAACTTGGGAAGCTCTCTTAGAGGCCGGCGCATGTCTGAAGACACGCGTT
The DNA here is from genome assembly GCA_049676905.1 of Bathyarchaeia archaeon. GTDB lineage: Archaea > Thermoproteota > Bathyarchaeia > 40CM-2-53-6 > RBG-13-38-9 > RBG-13-38-9. The sequence goes on along the minus strand of JBAUBP010000095.1, from coordinate 318 downwards.
TAAACCTGCTACTATTATTCTACATATGTCTCTCACTCATCGGATTATTCACAGTATTGATGTTTGCATTAAAAGCTCCAACACAAATAGAAAACTTCGCTTGGAGAAAGCCGCTGATAGGTTCAATTTTTGCCTTAATCTGTATAGCTGGATCCATCGCAACTTTATTTCCAAAAAGATGCTCAGGTTTTTTTAATCTACAAAGAAAGGAAAATTCTAAAATGTCTCATGGTAATATTTCAAAACTATATGGAACTGTAAGGGGGCATCATATCGAGTGTGAGAAATTCTCAACTCATACAATACAAATACAAGGAC
>JBAUBP010000094.1:0-2538 GCA_049676905.1 Bathyarchaeia archaeon | reverse complement strand
ATTAGCAATCTCTCCAACCAGATGAACCGTTTTCCAATTTGCAACATAGACAAGAATGCTTGTTATAACTAATGCCGATACTAGTGATAGTTTTCTTAATGGCGTCTTGTATAATGTAAGAATGAGGACGATCATGATAATGCCTGCGGCTAATGTCGGCATGTCCCAAGAACCGGGGTGAAAGAGAATATCCGCTGCCGCTAACACTTTATTATCATATACACTATGAGAGCCCGTAATTTCACCTATCTGTCCTAGAATAACTAATATGGCCAGACCTGTGACGAATCCTGTCATAACACTTTGAGATACAAACCGTAGGAACGTGCCAAGTTTGAGAACGCCGAAGAGTAGCTGCCATAAACCGATCATTATGGTAAACATGAAGATGGCTCCTATTGATAACTCGCCCATCTCATTCAGTAGAGCCGCCGTCATCAGGGCCGTCTCGTTCGTTAAAGTTACAACCATAAAGGTGGAGCTGGCGAACAAGCCGGCCATTATTGGGGGAACAATACCAGCGTACAGACCATATAACGGGTTGATCTTCGCTACAAGAGAATAAGCCATTCCTTCAGGAATATTTACTAAAGCCACTGTCAGACCGGCGATAGCATCGGAAGTTGCAGACTTACCTTTAAGCTTCGGTTTCTTGATCATCGTGAACTCTTCATCTTTAACTAATTCAATGATTATAAAATTTTCATTAATTCAAAACGAGATGTAATTCCAAGTATGCAATTTATATTAAAAAAAATGAGATTTATGTCCTCCAATTTGACTAACAAATGATTGATAGAATAAGTTAAGAGCAAGACAAATATTTCTTGTTAGAATCTGAATATCTGTAATTTATAAAATAAGAAAAGAGGTTCAGACTATTGCTTAAGACAAATTTGCTTTTGATTTTATGTTTTCTAATGGTAGGTTTAGTTTCACTTCCAGAAGTTATTGGTGCAGAAAAAGCATACGAATTCACTCTTGTAGATATTGAAGGCCAAGAATTTTCACTCTCAGATTTTAAAGGCAAATATGTCTTAATCGATTTTTTCGCTATTTGGTGCAAACCTTGTGAATTGTCACTTTCACATCTTAAAGGCTTGAAAGATCAACTTGGGACAGATATCGTCATCATCTCGATTGATATTGACGTTGAAGAGACTGAACAACAAGTGATAGATTATAAGCAGGCTCATGGCATGGATTGGATTGTTGCCAGGGACACAGAATATTTATCGATGCCTTACAGGGTATCAGCTTTACCGACTTTTGTTCTAATTGATCCATCAGGAAATATTGTCAATACTTACGTTGGAGTCACCGATGAAACTACAATCATGCGAGATATACCAATCAAGCCGACATCTGAGAGTCCAACAACAACCGAACCTACAAAAACCACAGAAACTACGGAACCTCCAAAACCCGGACAATCTAGCTACCAAAATTGGTTTTTCTTAATACTAGTAATTATTGCGATAGTTATCGGATGGATGATAATACGTAAAAGAGGAAAAAAACGTAAAAAATGAATCATGCACCAAAATGCACGTCCAGCGGACATCTTTAGAACTAATTTTTTGAATTATCTCAAGAGTATTATCTATGTAATGGGTATTCTTAGAGTAATTATCTAGTTGAGGTGTTGGTAGCCTTGGTGTCAGGTGTATATAGATCGCGACTGGGGGAACGAGTTGATAAATTGGCATCTCGTTTCATGTCTTCTATAGAGGATGATGAGAGAATACTTCTGGATGATGTCATCGGTACGATGGCACACGACATAATGTTACATGAACAAAAGATTATGTCAAACCAAGATCTCAAAGCGATTCTAACATCATTAGAAGAGCTTCGTACACTCTGGATCCAAGGAAAGATAAAGTTGGATCCTGAATTCGAGGATGTACATGAATTCGTTGAAGATTATGTCATAAAAAAAATTGGTCAAGAAGTTGGAGGCAAACTTCACACAGGAAGATCAAGAAATGATCAGGTCGCTCTTGATCTAAGAATGTATGTCAGAAGAGAATTGAATGAAATCAGCCGGGAAATATTAGCTCTAGTCAATATCCTGCTGGAAAAGGCATCTAACACTTCGGATACTGTAATGGTTGGTTATACTCATCTTCAACATGGTCAAATAACCTCATTCGGACATTATTTAGTATCATATGCTGACGCACTCTTCCGAGATCTTGAACGTATTAGAGAATGTTACATTAGACTATATTCTCCGTTAGGTGCATGTGCTCTTGCAGGATCAAGTTTTCCACTAGATAGGATGAAAACTGCAAAACTGTTGGGCTTTAATGATATTATCGAGAATTCGATAGATGCTGTAAGTTCCCGAGACTTTGCTATCGAGACAGTTTCCTGCTTGGCAACTGTTATGATGAATCTAAGTAGAATATCTGAAGATCTCATTATCTGGTCAAGTGCTGAATTCGGATATGTTGAGGTCTCTGACGAATACGCATCAACATCAAGTGTTATGCCACAAAAAAAGAATCCATCCACTCTTGAATTGATCAGAGG
>JBAUBP010000093.1:0-6810 GCA_049676905.1 Bathyarchaeia archaeon | reverse complement strand
CAGCTGTGCTCTTGAGTTGGGTCAAAGATTGATCTCCAATATGAATTTGAACATAACTGGTTTGAAAACCTGATTCAAAAATTTAAAAAAATACCTGATATCGCTTTGACATTGAATATCTGTTTGGAGCTCATTCTTCTGATTTGCTTCTTCCTTCAAGAACTTTTCTACTGATTTCCTCACCTTGTGGCAGCCGTATCTCTCTTGTAAATCCCCAGTGGCTTGGCCCTTCAACAACACCCTTTCCAGCACAATACCAAGTTACTCGAGCAGGTCTTCCTTTGGCAATATCATCAATGTATTCCTTTAGATCAAATTTTGCCCTATTCCTACACACAGGGCATCTCCATTCTAGATGTCCTGTCTCTTCATTGACGGATACAGGGTCTTCTACTCCAACCAGCCATTTTCTAAGCTTCTTGATAAGATCTGTCCTTCTCTTTGCTTCTTTAACCTCAATTTCAGCTCTGCGACGCCTCTCTTCCTCCTGTCTTCTATCAAGCTCTTCTTTCGCACCTATTTTCAACTGTTTTGAATAGTCCTCAATAGATGTTGAGGGTTTTTCATTTAGATAGTTCCAGATTACCAGAATCTTCTGTTCTAAAGCACCCGGATAGCTTGCGGTAGCAGGATATTCTGAAGAGAGCCTCTTAAGATGATGATCATTCAGTTTTTCGTATTCTACCATTGTGGACCGACCAAATATTGGTATAATATACCCTTCAGTTTCTATATTAGAATGATATTCTGCTATTTCTAACATAAAAATTATTGATCATCTTTGCTCCTGTTCAAATAAGTTGATTTATTGTTTGGTGGGATTAGAAACGTTGAAAAACAACTCTTGACCGTATAAGATTCTTAGGTGATTAACATGGCTATGATATTACCATTGGGATATTCTCCTTTCGGCATGAGCATTCCATACACTTACTATCCTTGGACACTACCAACCTATGCTCCAATGCCCTATGCGGGTATGCCCTACTACTGGTGGTGGTAAATCCACTTTCGCCAGCATAAACTCATGCTGGCGCTTTCTTTTTATAGTATAAGACATTCAATTCGGAAAATTAAGGTGAAATTGAGATGGTTTGGTCAATGGTTAGAAATCCACGGAAGATAAAACCTGGTGGAGAAAGCGTTTTTACTATAGAAATGGACAAGAATGGCGCCGCCTTAAAAGATATTGAAGTTACTTTCGAAATTGAACCCAAAGATGCAGGTACGATGAAAACCGACAAGATCAAGACAGATGAGAAAGGCTGTGCTATAGCGATTTTTTCAGCATCTGAGAAGATTGACAAAGACTTGGATGTCAAGGTTAGAGCAAAATGGATGATGGGAGATCAAGAAAAGAAAAGTGCTATGATCGTGGAAGTAAGGCCAAATATCACTTAGATTAGAATATCATTCCAAGTTCAATAAATCAAGAAAAGTGAATTAGTGGAAACACTAGTTCACAATAACAGTATAAATCCCAGTCCATTATTCAATGGACGTTTTTCCCTATCTTAATTTCGTCTTAGTGAGTCTAGTCTACTACATTTTTATATGTTCGTAATAGTCAAGTGCTACAGAAAGTGAGTCATATGAGCACCAAAATCAAGATTCATACAGCAAGTACTGGGTATGTAGAGGCTGAAATAATCGAAGAGAAAAATCCTGAGACATCTAAAGCAATTATAGATAGCCTTCCATTCGAATCGAGTGCTAGCACCTGGGGGGAAGAAGTTTACTTCAGTATTCCAGTAGATGTCAATGAAGAAAAATCCCAGCAAGAGGTAGAGATAGGAGATTGCGGCTATTGGCCGTCTGGAAAATGTTTCTGCATATTCTTCGGAAGAACCCCTGCCAGCAGTGGCGATAAACCAGTTGCAGCTAGCCCAGTGAATGTTTTCGGGAGAGTACTTGGGGATCCAAAAGTCTTCAACAAAGTCAAAGACGGAGAAACAATTAAAGTAGAGAAAGCCTAAGGGCTTAACAAATAGCCTTTGGATAAATCTAAGATCTATTTGAAGTCTCTTTATAACGGTCCTCAAGCAAGTTCTTCCAACTTGCAGGAACACTTTTGGCTACTCGGGCTGGAACACCAAAGCAGATGGAATTATCAGCTATACTTTCCGTAACGACAGCTTGAGCCCCTACAACTGATCCCTTTCCAATAGTAACACCAGGCATAATTGTAGAGTTTCCTCCAATACTCGCCCCTTTCTTTATAGTTGGGCCTTCGAGTTCTACTTCTAACCGCATTACATACCTATCGTTAGTTAATACACAATATGGCCCGAGAAATACGAAGTCTTCGATTAACGATTTTCGGCAGATATAAGATCCGGTCTGAATGGATACGCCCTTTCCTATTATTGTATTGCCATCAACAACAACATTCGTTCCAATAAGTGAACGATTTCCGACACTAACACCTTCCCTAAGTATGACGTTATGGCCAAGTTCAACTTCATCTCCAAGCGTAGAGTCAACATAGATCACTGATCTGGGTCTAATGACGCATTTTTTTCCAATGATAGAAGTTCCGGATACCCCAGTTTCAATCGATTTGTCTTTGATTAGCTTTTTAAGATCTTGGCGTCTTGGATAACCAATAATGCAATCTGCTCCGATATAGGTAGAATCTTGAACGGTAACATTTCCGTATAAAGTGACGTTTGTATCTAACCAAACATCATTACCTATTTTTGCAGGACCCAATATCCTGGTTCTAGAGCCCATATGGCAACCTTGACCAATAGTTGCTTTGTCGCTTACTTGCACTGATTGGTCAATATTTGTTGATGTTTTCGACATAATCTCAGCTCAAGAATCATTTATGCCTGAGATTATCTTTTAGTAACCAAACACTTTAGGTTTATTAAAGTGAACAAAAGGACACTCATTATCAATTCAAGGAGATTCTCAATTGAAAGCCAAGGCTAGATACTTCGCCGCTGTTAGAGAAATAACAGGAAAACAAGAAGAAACTTTTGAGGTCCCGGATAAAACTACCGTCAAAGATCTTCTACTCATACTATCAGCTAAATATGGACAATCCTTACGAGATTATATTTTCATATCGGGCACCGAGGAACCTGTATCCAATCTGAATTTTTTATTGGACGGAAATAATGTCTCTTTAATGAATGGAATGAAAACAGCCCTGTATGAAGGTTGTACGTTCGCAATTATACCTCCAGTCGGAGGAGGATATACTAAAGGTTGACATCAGGTTACCATTGAGTTGATTTTGATCGGAGAGTTTTATTGTTCAATTCAAGCTACCAGATTCTTAGAAGAGACAAAGAAGAGTACAATCTTAAAACAGGTGTTACTAAAGCCAATACTGTATATTATGAGAATTATGGATGTGCATCCAATAAGAGCGACATGGAAATAATGCTCGGCATTCTTGGCAATAACGGATACTCTATCACCCAAGATCCAAAAACAGCTTCAATCATCATTGTAAACACTTGTGCTGTCAAGCAGACTACCGAGGATAAAATTTTTGAAAAACTACAAAAGATGAAGAATCATAGCAAACCGATAATCATCACGGGATGCCTCCCCAAGATTAATCGGCAGAGAATAACCGATTCACATCTAGATCATTGCTCTCTTCTTGATCCAGCTTCGATTGATAAAATATATGATATGGCAAATAAATGCCTTCAAGAGAGAGTACAAAACATAATATTTTCTAAGCAACCTCCGAATAAACCATCACTTCCAAGAAGACGATTGAATAAATATATAGAAATCCTTCAAATCTCAGAAGGATGTCAAGGAAAATGCTCCTACTGTTGTACACGGTTTGCCAGAGGAAGATTACACTGTTTCCCACCTAAAACAATACTTAAACAGATTCAAAAAGCGATTGCGGAAAACGCTGTTGAGATTCAACTGACAGCACAAGATACGGCAAGCTACAATTACAGAGGGTACAATTTTTCTGATTTGCTAAGAGCTATCTCAGCTGTTAAAGGCGATTTCAAAGTAAGAATAGGGATGATGAATCCTGATACAGTTTTAAAATTTTTAGATGAGATAGTTGATGCATATGAAAATGAGAAGATCTACAAATATTTACATGTGCCAATCCAATCTGGTTCAAATAGAATTCTTAAACTTATGAAACGCAGAAACACTGTTGATGATTTCCTCTTTATCATGAATATTTTTCGATCACATTTTCCCACAATATCAATAGCTACAGACATCATTGTCGGATTTCCAAGTGAAACTCAAAAGGACTTCGAAGAAACCCTGAGTCTAATTAAAATGGTGAGACCTGATGTAATCAACATTTCAAAATATGCTCCACGACCTGGAACAGAAGCTTCCAAAATGAAACAACTTGATAGTAGAATTGTCGCTTCAAGGTCGCGTATACTATCTAAACATGTTGGACACATAATTAAGGACAAGCACATGAAAATGTTAGGATCTTATGAAGAGATCTATCCAATTGAGAGAACCTCAAGAGGTACTCTATTTGGTCGAACACACAATTATAAGAAAGCATTCATTGATGATGTGGTTCCTATAGGAAAGAAAATAAGAGTTAAAATAATTGGGGCTCATCAACGCCGTTTGGATTGTAAAGTTTTAGATCCTGAGGTTCTACAGAATCCATAAAGTCATGTCTTAAGACGCCATTTGACTGCCGCCTTCATACGTCTTAATTGATTAACATTTCCTGTTGAACCGCCCTTGGGACTCACAGCTCCTTTTCTTATCGCATCAATGATTTCATCTACCGATGATGATTGTGATCTGATACAGGTATAGGCATCACCTACAGTCTCCAGTGTGTGCGAATCACTACCTCCAAGAGATGAAACCCCCATCTTTTTTGCTGCCTTCTCAGCCAAGTGTTTCGATAGATTGTAAGGGTAAGCCTTCGAGTTTATTGTCTCTATGCCATCTAGCTTTTCCGTGATCTGAGCAGGTTTAATTCCCCCTCGAATAAGATCATAAGGGTGTGCAAGAATTGCAACACCGCCACGATTATGAATAATCCTTATTGTCTCATCTACAGATAATCCAGCAGCAATCTCTCCTACTTGACCCAAGCCTAAAAGATGACCGTCTCTAGTACTTACTTCTATTCCAGGTATGATTACTAATCCTTCTACTTTTCCATCAAAAAATTTGTCATGATCAGTTATTGCGACACCATCGAGTTCTTTCGATCTTGAAATCTCTGGTAGATCCTCAATTTGAATCGAGCCATCGAAGGAGTTGATCGAATGAATATGAATATCTATTTTTAAGTTCATTTTTTCATCTGGGCACGGCTGTCTGGTTTCCAATGCTTCATTATTTCTACAGAATCAACTTTGTGGAATAGAGGTTGGGGTTTACCTATTTTATGACCGGCCGGTAAATGCATTTCGCCTGCGTTAAACCAATTCTGTTTGCCAACATCTTCCTTCAAGGCCAGTTGGTCCCATATAAGCTGAGAAGTCCGTGGTAGAAACGGATAAAGAACAATCGCGAGATTGCGAACAAGCTGGGAACATACATTTATCGTATTAGCTGCCGCCTGCTTATCACTCTTGATAAGATGCCATGGCTCCATCTTACTCATATACTCATTTCCAGATCTAGCGAGATCGACAACTGCCAATAATGCCTCTTTAAGTCTGAAACGATCCATTAAATCGCCAACCTTTGAAGGAATGTTCTTCGCTATCGCGATGATTTCCTTATCTTGTTTAGAGATATCGTTTGCTTCGGGTATACAACTTTCAAAGTTGGACTTTACAAATGTTAGAGTCCTATGGACAAAGTTACCCAGAATATCGTTCAGCTCGGTGTTTATGTGTCTCTCGAACTCTCTCCATGTAAAATTGGTATCCTTCATCTCGGGTCTGATACGTATCAAAACGTATCTCCAGTACTCGGGTTCAGCAACTTCAAGAGCTTCATCCATCCAAACGCCTATCCTGCGACTCTTTGAGAATTTACCTTGGCCCTCGTAAAGAATGAATTCTGTCGACGATACTTGCCAAGGCAATATGTAGTTCTCTTTGGATGCCATTAGAAGAGCTGGAAAGATTATTGTATGAAAAGGAATGTTGTCTTTCCCAATAAAGTGTACATTTTTAGTTTGTCTATTCTTCCAGTATTCTTTCCATAAATCTGGATTTTTTTTATTCTTGGAGAATTCGATTGAGGCCGATAGATATCCGAGGAGAGCTTCCATCCAAACGTAAATCGTTTTACCTTCTGATCCAGGGAATGGCGAGGGCACACCCCATTTATTATCACGTGTTAATGCCCTTGGTTTTAGGCCTTCCTCAATCCATCTCAACGAAAAATTCTTTGCGTTCTCAGGCAATTGTTCATTTTTGGTTAAATAATTTTTTATATCCTCCTCGAATCTGGGCAATTCAAAAAACCAATGAGTAGATGGCCGGATAGTTGGTTTAGATCCACAGAACACGCAATGCCAATCTATAAGTTCAATCGGATCAAGTACTCTACCACAGTTTTCACATTGATCTCCACGAGCACTTTCGAATCCACAATAGGGACATTTACCCTCAACAAATCTGTCTGGAAGAAACCTGCTACATTTGTCGCAATGAGGAAGTTCAACGGTTTTCTTCATTACATAGCCATTCTCATAGAGCTTAAGATAGAAAGACTGAGAGAATTTAATATGAGTTGGAGATTCTGTTCTTGTATAATTATCAAATGATATTGAATATTTCTTGAGAAGCTCAAGTATCAAATTATGGTATTTATCAGTTAATTCCTTTGGATTAATGCCTTTTCGTAAAGCTTCAACCTCTATTGGGGTCC
>JBAUBP010000092.1:0-10426 GCA_049676905.1 Bathyarchaeia archaeon | reverse complement strand
TTTGAGTAACAGGAGTCTGTAACTTGTGACTGAAGAAATGATGCGCGACATCAATACTCAAAATAAAAAAATCGGTACCGAAGATATCCTAGCAATAGGTGCCGTTATAGTCGCAATCATAATTGCTATTGGAATAGTATTTCAAACAGTAGATGTAGCCCAAGGTGGAACAATCATTATTGCTCTGGTGGGAGCTGCAGGAATCGCACAAGTCATCAAGGCAAAACGTAGAAGAAAACAATAATATACTTTTAACTATTAATGAGCTTATGCTTACTAAGTTTTATAATTCATGAAATAGAGTCGAGGCTTATCTCCATATTGGTATACCTTGAACTGAAGAATAGCCAATGATTTCCCCACTTAACTCTAATTCATATTCATTCATACCAGAAGATCTACCAAACTGGCCCTGTACTACAACCTCGTTTGACTCTGAAACTCTACCGTTAAGATACAAATAATAGATATCTAATTTTCCGGTTCCTGATCCAACTATTACAAATCTGTTGCCATACCCTGTAACCCAACCACGAATTGGATAAGTCGTATCCTCCACTGTTAGATCTCCCATAATTATCCATCCTGGAGGTATAGGCCAACCAGGCCCCGAACCATAAACATACAATACAAGATGTGCTGGCACAGGATTCTCTCTGTGAATTTTCGGCAGGTCCATTGCAATACCTCGAGCTTCAAGCTCCATAACTGACCCCGCTGTGGTGGGTCCAATCAGCATCAACACAATGCATAGAAGAACTAAAATTCCAAAAATCTTAGAACTCATAAATCCTCTGCTCAATCATTTAATTCAAAACCAATATTGATCATCTATGATCCAATTCATAAAGCCATCGATGAATAAAATTCATGATTTCGTATTTATTTTTCAGAGTTGTAGATAGCCAGTGCGCGCGATTAACACTTGAAATGTTTAAAGAAAGTTTTACATTATGATCGAAAAGGGTTTATCCCAAAAAAAAGGGGAATGATGTACATATTCATCACTTAGGTACAATCCTGACCGAATCGATTCCCACTAGAAGTGTTTCGTCTCCGAATTCTCCTGTGAGAATAAGTTGTTGAGTGGACGCATCCAGTTCTCCTCCAGTTACTAATTCTTGAATATCGAAGAATACCATCATATCCATATCTTCGTCTTCATTTACTTGCTCAAATGAAAAAGCAAGTATATTCTTTGATGACCCTCGAGTGGCTAAACCTACTGTTCCTATTTCAATCGTTGATTCATCGATTTCTGTCACATCAACAGTGTCACTACCGAAGATGGCTATTGGCAGAAGTCCCTTACTCTTTAGATTAATGCTGTTCGGGTCGCTACCCGGCTTTATGTCAATATTTACATCAACACGACAACAACCTTGAACTGTAATGTCTTCAAAGACCACCGTATGTGTCGCTCCATAACCGTAGAGACCGTAGAATACCTGCATTATTGTCATGTCTCCTGTGAAAGTCATACCTGCCGGCATGAGATCCGCTGGTCCCGCATGCCAATCAGGAACATAGAAGCCTTGAGGTTCCCCATTTATGGTCATATATGCTGTTCCGCTGGTGTCACTGGTTGCCTGCAATGTTATGACTATGTCGTATGTTCCTCCGGTATTGTAAGTAACACTATCAATTGCGCCCCACATCAGGGCTTGCCATTGATCAACCCCATCACGATCGAACCATACTGCATGATTAGCCCATGGATTGGGTGGACTTGAAGGCAAATTATAGTATCCTTCACCCATGCCTCCACCTCGCTGTAAAATCATTTTGTCGTCAATGTCTAAAGAAGGTGAACTTGGAGGGTCAGGATCAAAGGTATTTGCAGTCCCGTCATAATCTGTTGCAAGCCATACACCTGTCATCAATGTTGGATTGAAATCTCCATATCCTACCTGGCGTATTCCTAGTTCTCCCCAAGCATGAGCGCCCGAGTCATCGACTAGACCTGTTGCATCATAGGTGAAACTGATTACCAGATCACATTCAGTTAGATCCCATATCTCAGGAAAGTGTCCTGTTTGGAAGCCCCCGCTTAAAGTGACATCGTCATAATTCATTGTTTCAGCTGAGACAGATTCAACACCTACATTACCTAGAACCAGAACTGATATGCACAACATCATTAGAACGGCTTTTCCTATTCCCTTTTTTTCAAACATTTTCTTTCCATCTACATGTATCATAGATGCTCCATCAATGACACATATTCGACACAATAGTCATAACTAATTATGAATAGTTAACGGTTAAGACAGCAAATACAATGCTCTGATATCTCTAAGAAAGATTACAATAAATTATATCCAAACGTTAATTTAGCAAAATTACCAATAATTTCAAAATCATATTTCTAGAGCGTTTTAGCAGCGATTTCAGCCTATTTTAACTTCCTTTTCGGCAGTTTTCCAGAGACAAAACCCCATTTTTAAATTTACTTAAGTAAATGCAAATTAGAAAAAACCAATCTATTACCGCCCCCCATTTTTAGGAAATATAATAGAAGTATAATTATCTAGTTTCAACTTCAATTTCCAAATATAACCTTTTAAACCAAGAAATATTCAACACTTGACACTCAATATTAGAACACACTATCAAGCTGACAATAAAATTTCAACTATTATTGAGAGAGAAAAGAGAGATTCAATCTTTTAGTTAGGCCCAGCCTGCTGCAGCAACCACCAATAATCCAACTGCAAGTAAAGGTTCAGTATCATAAGTCCATGGAAGTCCTGTATAAGAAGCCACAAGACTAGCTAAACTCATTATGATACCAATCGCATACAAGATACGAAGACCAATCTTATTTGATGACATAACTCACTATCTACAAACTAATCGTTTAACATCATTTACCCAAGCACAAGTGAAACAATCATCTATCTTCTTTTGAATCGTGCAATAAAATATCCTATCCCATGCTTGTGCGGATCAAATCTCTGAAGAAACGAAGCATTACCTATGAAATCTTTCATTCCACCTCTACCTAACCTCAACCCTTGCTCTTCTATTTCTAATCCCAATTCATCTGTAGCATATTTGCAAACATCTTCACATTCCTGTTTAGTTATTGTACAGACACTATAGACGATAGCTCCATTATCTTTGATTATTCGTGAAGCTACTTTGAGAAACTGTTTCTGGTATGCTGCAAGATCTAAAATATTTTTCTTTGAAATCTCACTGTAAAGTTGTGGAACATGTCCAAGTGCACTGCAAGGAGGATCCACAAGAACCTTATCTGCTTTCAAATCTGGATAATCAACATCAAAATACCTTGAATCATGAGGAAACAAACTCACATTCTTGCATCCAAGCCTCTCAACAGTCCGCCTTGCAACATCAACCTTCTTCACATTACGATCAACACCAATCACCCGCCCCTGATTCTGCATCAACTGAGAAATATGAGAAAGCTTCCCACCAGGAGAACAATTCAAATCAACAACAGTCTCTCCAACCAAAGGATCCAAAACCCTCGATGTGACCATGGCCGGAAGAGACTGAGGATAGACATATCCAAGTTCATACTCCTCACTCTCCCTCAAACTCACAGCACTATACAATGGTGACGTAACCTCAACGGCAAGACCCCTCCTCAAATTCAAAATCTCGGTCTCACTCATCCTCATCTGACCAACACCCACAACCTGACCTTGCCTATCCACAATCGTAACCATGTCTCCTTTCCGAAGTTTCGAACACTTCACAATCCCCGGCGCATAGATGTGAGAACCTTGTAGAACAGATTCAGCAGCATACTTGTCAACAACTATCTTCTTATCAACCTCAGAAAACTCAAATGGTCCTTTAATGGGTGTAAAAACAGCCTCATCAATTAGATCAAAACGGGAAACATCGACTCCTTTCGAAATAAAAGAATCTATTAATTCTTGAGTAGAGATTTTCAGAGTATTGACTCTTGAGAAGAATCTATCACTCGGCTTCTTGATTGACTGAAGAACTCTCTCCAAATCCTCACCATATACTTCATGCAAAGCCTCAACTGCATCCAATGAAAAATGATATTCCTCTGCCAATTTACTGAAGAGTTCATTCAATTCCAAAACGCCTAGACAATAGATTCTCTATCAATATCCTAATTTGAGATATCCACTACTCATAATATTCATAAGCTTCTAAATAATCACAGCATCAAGGAGAAATTCCAAATTGTCCCGAGTAGGAATACACAACAAAGGAGAACTCTCAATAGAAAAACTCCTCAACTTCATACAATCCAACGAAAGATTCAACGAAGCCGGAGGCGTCGCATGCTTCTTCGGATACGTTAAAGCCTTCACAAACGACGAGAAAAAAGTCACTAACCTAGAACTCGAAGCCTACAAAGAAAGAGTAGAAGAAAAATTCGAAGAAATTGCAGCAGATATCAAAACACGCCCTGGAATAGTAGACTGCCTCATCCACCATGTAACCGGTAAACTAGACCTTGGAGATCTGATCTTCGCAGTCATGGTAGCTGGAAGATCAAGAAAAAACGTTTTTCCCGCACTTGTAGAAGCAACTGAACGTGCAAAGAAAGAAGCTGCAATATGGAAAAAAGAAAGCTTAGAAACTGGAGAATCCTACTGGGTTGAGTATGGTAAAGAATAAAATGGAAAAAAGGATGACGCCGATATGCGTCATCTGAAATTTTTAATATCTTTTTCTTGAACCGAATCTTCTATCTCCGCCGCCGCTGCCGCCACCGTAGCCGCCACCGCCGCCACCGTATCTTCTTCCTCGGTCTCCGCCGCCACCGTAGCCGCCACCGCCGCCACCGTATCTAGGTCTGTCACGTCTCTCCTGCTCATACTGCTTGTCTGAAAGATTATTTTCGGTATTGATAGACTCAATCGTTGAACTTGAGGCTGAATAACTTCCATATCTTCCGAGGTTAAGGCGCATCGAGCCTTTGAAGAGGCCGATATATCCGTTCTTGATATCGATTACAGCGTCGTCCTTCACATTTTCAATATTATCGTCCCAAAGAGTCATGTATACGGAGCCAGTCTCATCTCCCACGAGAACATCAGTCACTTTATGGGTTGAACCGTCTCTTCTTGAAACGGTCTCCCTTACAGGGCTTTTCGAGGCAACCTTAACAGTTGTATTAATTTGTCTCGAGTTTGGGGTTAATGTATCTACTTTTACGGTTTCTACTGTTTCTGAACTGCTACCAGCTTCTGGACTACCTGCTGTCTCTTTACTCTCAGCAGTCTCTGAACTGTCCGCAGCTTTTGGTTTTTCGTCAAACGACATCTTAAATACTCTCACTTTTGACTGAGAATCAGCTATACAGTCGTGCACTTAAGGATTATCATATAAATAGAAAGTCTAAGAAACTGTCTAAACCAGGTCTACCATAACATTTTCAGGTCTTTGAGGTCTTCAGTTTCTCATCGACGAGACTATTCGCCAACTGAGGATCAGCCTTGCCACCGGTCTTTTTCATCAATTGACCGACTAAAAACCTTACAGCCTTAGGATCTTTAATAGCATCTTTCACTGCTTGCGGGTTGGAAGAGAATATCTCCTCTGTTAATTGATTTAGATATTTCCTATCGAAGATTCTCCTCATCTCTTTCTGATTTATGATATCATCCGGGGACTTGCCTGTGATCAACATTTCCTTAAGTAACTCTTTGCCAATTTTACCGCTTATTGTCCCATCATCAATTAATTCCAGCATTCTCACAAGATCTCTTGGCATCAATTTGGCGTCTTTCAATTCGATATCCATCTCATAAAGATATGATAGCAGGTCACCCACAATCCAGTTACCTAACAAATCTGGATGACTATAGTTCACAGCACTTTCCTCAAAGAATTCCGCTAAGGTTTTGTTATCTGTCAGAGTCATAGCATTTTGTCTTGAGATGCCATATTGTGTCATGAGTCTGTGCATATGGCCTTCCGGCAGTTCGGGCATCGAATTTTTTTGACGCTCAATCTCTTCTTCTGAGATTGTTAGGGGAACTAAGTCTGCTTCTGGAAAATACCTGTAATCTTCTTCTTCTTCTTTTACTCTCAGAGAAATCGTAACTCTTCTTGCTTCATCCCAGTGTCTCGTCTCCTGTCCGATTCGATGTCCCGTTCTGAGAAGGTTTCTTTGCCTTGTGATCTCGAAATTGAGGGCCCTCTCAACTTCTTTGAAGGATGAGATGTTCTTTACCTCAACCCTTGTTCCACCCTGTATTGAGATGTTGGCGTCACACCTCATAGATCCCTCGAGTTCTCCACTTGAGACTCCTAAATGTTCCATAATTGAGCGAATTTTTTGTAGAAATATTCTGGCTTCTCTGGGCGAACTCATATCAGGCTCAGTAACTATCTCAACTAAAGCAATTCCCGCTCTATTATAATCTACAAATGCTGACTTTGATGTTTCTATAGTCCCTTCATAACTTATCTTACCGGGATCCTCCTCAATCTGTAATCTTGAGATATGTATAATTTTTTCCCCATCCAGTTTCTTCGATCCATTTTTAGCAATTGGAACTCCTCCAGCACGATCGTATTGTGAAATTTGAAAATTCTTAGGCATGTCTGGATAGAAGTAATTCTTCCTGTAGAAGATCGTTCTATTGCTAATCTGCATATTCAAAGCTAAAGCAATCAGAACTGCATCCTCAACTGCTTTACGATTGAGAACAGGAAGACTTCCAGGCGTACCCATACAGACAGGACAGACATGTGTGTTAGGTGGGCTCTGCCTATAGTCTGATGAGCAACTACAGAAGAGTTTACTCTTAAGATTTGTAAGTTGACAGTGGACTTCAAGTCCAATCTTTACTTTAAGCTCAGTCGTCGCCATCATCAATCATTCACCTACACCTTCAATTCAAGATCTGGTTTCAGGTGTTGTTCAAGAGAAAATGCAACTTTAATCAGAACATCTTCTCTTAGGGCTGGAGCCATCATTTGAACTCCTATAGGAAGTCCTTGACTCGATGAGCATGGTACAGATATTGCTGGTATTCCAGCAAGATTTGCGATAACAGTATCAACATCGCACATATACATCTCTAATGGATCCAGCAGTTTCTCGCCGAGTTTGAAAGGCAATATCGGCATTGTCGGTCCAATAATCAAATCAAAATCTTTGAACGCCTTAGATAACTCCTGTCTGATCAGTGTTCTTACTCGCTGTGCTTTCAGATAATATTCGTTATAGTATCCTGCTGAGAGAGCAAAAGTCCCAAGCATTATCCTTCTTTTTACTTCAGCGCCGAACCCTACACCTCTATTTCTTGAGTAAGCTGTGCTCCAGTCATAGCTTTCATCATTAAGCCTTAATCCATATCTTAGTCCATCATAACGAGCCAAGTTAGAGCTTGCCTCTGACATAGCAATGATATAGTAAGACGCCAGAGCATACTCCAAACTTTCAAGTTTGATCTTTGAAAAAGTGGCGCCAAGCCCTTCAAGTTTAAAAATAGCTTCCCAGACTGCTTTGGATACAACCTCGTCCGTCCCCATACCGAAGAGCCCTTCCGGAACTCCAATCTTGACACCACTCACATCATCAACTAGACAATTTTTCAGATTCTGAGTCCCTGAATCAATTGATGTACTATCCTTACTGTCTCGACCTGCTATACACTCTGTTAGTAAAGCTAAATCAGCCACATTTCTAGCTATAGGAGATATCTGTTCAAGGCTGTTCGCATAGGCTATGAGACCGTATCTACTGATTAGTCCATAAGTTGGTTTCATTCCTACGATACCGCAAAAACTTGCTGGGCATCTGACTGACCCCCCAGTATCTGAACCTAATGAGACCGTGGTCTCTAATGCAGCTACTGAGGCAGCACTTCCTCCAGATGACCCGCCAGGAACTCTATCCAGATCATGAGGATTATGTGTTGGTCCGAACTGGCTATGTTCGGTTGAAGTCCCCATGGCGAATTCGTCCATATTCGTCTTCCCAATCAAAATGGCATCTTGCGATTTTAATCTCTCAATGACTGTTGCATCATAGGGCGATATGAAGTTCTCCAACATCTTTGAAGCGCATGTCGTCCTTACATCGTTTATGCAGATGTTATCTTTGACAGCAACCACGACACCAGACAACGATCCAACATTTTCATTCTTACGAATTCTAGAGTCAATTTCTTGGGCTTTTTCAAGAGCAATGTTTTCTGTTAAGGTAATGAAAGCATGAATCTTATCCTCGACTTCTTTTATCCTCTCGTAACATTTGTTCACGTATTCCTCAGCTGTGATTTCCTGAGTTCTTATTTTGCTTACAAGCTCTGAGGCCGATAACTCTAGAATTCGTGACATATCTTATTCAACTAGACGATTCGAGGCGCTTTGATGAATCTATCTTTCTTGGCAGGCACAATCTTTAGAATATTTTCTGCAGATTTTGTCTCTGGCTCATCTTCTCTCATAACGTTTACAACATCTACAACATGATGAGTAGGCTCTACTCCTTCAGTATCAACTTCATCGAGTTTTCTGAAATACTTCAGGATCTCACCTATCTCTTCCGCATATTTACTCTCTTCTGAGTCTGCTATCTTTATTCTGGCCAGCCAAGCGAGATGTTTGACTTGCTCTCTTGTTATCTTTTTATCTTCTGACATAGCTGCACCTTCATGGTGTGAGTCTTTGAGGATCTCTTGGGAAGAGGACTACCTCTCGGATATTTTCAATATTTGTTAGCATCATTATGAGTCTATCTAAACCCAATCCGAATCCTGCATGAGGCGGCATACCGTAATCGAAGATCTTTAAGTGATATTCAAAGTTCTTTGGCTCAAGACCTTTCTCAGCTATTCTTTTCGCAAGATCGGCTCTATTACTTATTCGCGTTCCGCCGGATACAAGTTCTATGGGTCCACACATTAGGTCGAAAGACTCACAAAGCTCTGGATTCGCTGTCTTCGGTTTAATATAGAATGCCTTTGAAGTCGTAGGCCAATCAATTATGAAGTAATATTGTGGAAATTGCTTGGAAATCTCTTTGAGGGATGCTGTGGAAAGATCATCTCCCCACTCGACCTTCACATCCGTCTTCTCTAGAGCCTTTAGAACTTCATCATACGTGACTTGTTTTAGAGGTAACTGTGGAGGATCCAGTTTAACATTCAGGATTGAAAGTTCATCTTTACACTTTTCATTAAGTGAAATCATTATGTGCTGTATCATTCTCTCAAGGAGTTTCATCACGTCTACATAAGTTACGTATGCCTGTTCGATATCAACGGAAATAGCTTCACTTAGATGTCTTAATGTTCTAAATTGTTCAGCCCTGAATATTGGGGCTATCTCGAAGACCTTTTCAAATATACTTGATAATTGCTCTTTGTACAGTTGGGGACTTTGAGCAAGGAAAGCCTCTTTATCGTAATAGAGTAGAGGAAAAAGCGCGGCTCCGCCCTCGGTTGCGGATGAAATTATTTTTGGAGTGTTTATCTCAATAAAATCCTCATCATGAAAGAATTGTCTCATAACCTCAAGAACAACGTTTCTAATTTTGAAAATGGCTTGAGATCTAGGACGTAAAAGGTCGATTACACGGAGATCAAGTCTCTTATCAATACTCTGCTCGATTCGTCCATGAGGATCAAAAGGAAGTTTCGTTTTTGGTTGACTAAGAATCTTAATCTTCGAAGGATTTATCTCAGCACCATGAGGCGCCTTTGGCATACTTTTGACTAATCCTTTGATTCCTATCACACTATGAAGTTCTAGATTCTTTATATCCTCCACGACTTCTTTTGGAGATTTGTCTCGGTGGATAGTTACCTGTACAATACCTTTCATGTCTTGGAGAATAAGGAAAGTGATACCGCCTTGCTCGCGCTTAGTCATTACTCTACCAAATACAATAATGTCTTTACCTTCAAGATCTGAAGTGACATTAGTCGAATAACAAGTTCTCCGCCATTCGTTTAGGTTTTCCGAGACTTTACCCAAACTCTATACACATACTCCCAGTAATCCTGACCCTCTTTTATTACTTTTAATCTCTCACCTTTATTCGAGTAACTCAAAAGTATTTATTACGAATATGGTTTGAGGATCTCTATTAAGAGTTCAATAATACCTCCAATTTCATCAAGACCAGATGTGAATAATGTGACCGAGCATCTAGTGAAAACATCAAATCTGTCGAAAAGCTATGGAGACATATTCGCCATTAGAGATGTAAGTATTGAGATTAACAAGGGCGAAATTTTTGGTTTGATGGGACCTAACGGGGCTGGCAAATCGACTTTAATCAGGATCTTATCAACTCTGACCCGATCTTCAAGCGGTAACGCTTCAATCTCCAACTATGACTTGAGAAAAGATCAACGTCAGGTTAAGAAACTGATTGGTATTGTACTTCATCATAACCTTCTCTATGATGAATTGACCGCAAAGGAGAATCTCTCTTACTATTTGAGAC